>NZ_JAKEDU010000008.1 GCF_021462405.1 Thermus tengchongensis
GACCGTGGGCGCCGGCGTGGTCACCAAGATCCTGGAGTGAGCTTGGGGGCGGTTGGCCGCCCCTCGAGGAAAGGGGGTGAACCATGGCCAGCGAGGTCCGCATCAAAATCCTCCTGGAGTGCACCGAGTGTAAGCGCCGCAACTACGCCACCGAGAAGAACAAGCGCAACACCACCACCAAGCTGGAGCTGAAGAAGTACTGCCCCTGGTGCGATAAACACACGGTGCACAGGGAAGTGAAGGTCTGATGTTTACCCGGATTGTGCGCTACTTCCAGGAAGCCCGGGCGGAGCTTTCCCGGGTTACCTGGCCCACGCGGGAGCAGATCGTGGAGGGTACCCAGGCCATCCTGGTCTTCACCGTGGTGGCCATGGTGATCTTGGGATTTTACGATCTTGTCTTCCGGTTCCTGATAGGGCTTGTGCGATGAGCATTGAATGGTACGCGGTCCACACCTACGTGGGGCAGGAGGAGAAGGCCAAGGCCAACCTGGAGAAGCGGGTAAAGGCCTTCGGCATGGAGGACAAGATCTTCCAGGTGCTCATCCCCACGGAGGAGGTGGTGGAACTCCGCGAGGGGGGAAAGAAGGAGATCGTCAAGAAGAAGCTCTTCCCCGGATACCTCTTCGTGCAGATGGACCTGGGGGACGAGGAGGAGCCCAACGAGGCTTGGGAGGTGGTGCGGGGCACCCCGGGCATTACCGGCTTCGTGGGGGCAGGGCATAAGCCGGTGCCCCTTTCCCCGGATGAGGTGCGGCACATCCTGGAGGTGTCGGGGCTTCTGGGCAAGAAGGAGGCCCCCAAGGCCCAGGTGGCTTTTCGGGAGGGGGATCAGGTCCGGGTGGTTTCCGGCCCCTTCGCAGACTTTACCGGCACCGTGACCGAGATCAACCCGGAAAAGGGCAAGGTCAAGGTCATGGTCACCATCTTCGGGCGCGAGACCCCGGTGGAGCTGGATTTCTCCCAGGTGGTCAAGGCTTAGGAGGCGTTTGCACCCCCAACTTGGGGGGAGCCTAGGAGGGAAAAATGAAGAAAGTCGTTGCTGTGGTAAAGCTTCAGTTGCCGGCTGGCAAGGCCACGCCGGCACCCCCGGTGGGCCCGGCTTTGGGCCAGCACGGGGCCAACATCATGGAGTTCGTCAAGGCCTTCAACGCGGCCACCGCCAACATGGGGGATGCCATCGTCCCCGTGGAGATCACCATCTACGCCGACCGCTCCTTTACCTTCATCACCAAGACCCCGCCCGCCAGCTACCTGATCCGCAAGGCGGCGGGGCTGGAGAAGGGGGCTCATAAGCCCGGCCGGGAGAAGGTGGGCCGCATTACCTGGCAGCAGGTTCTGGAGATCGCCAAGCAGAAGATGCCCGACATGAACACCACCGACCTCGAGGCCGCTGCCCGCATGATTGCGGGCTCGGCCCGCTCCATGGGGGTGGAGGTGGTGGGCGCGCCGGAGGTGAAGGATGCCTAAGCACGGCAAGCGCTACCGGGCCCTTTTGGAGAAGGTGGACCCTGCCAAGGTCTACACCATTGACGAGGCCGCCCGACTGGTGAAGGAGCTGGCCACGGCTAAGTTTGACGAGACGGTGGAGGTCCACGCCAAGCTGGGCATTGACCCCCGCAAGTCTGACCAGAACGTGCGCGGCACCGTTTCCTTGCCCCATGGCCTGGGCAAGCAGGTGCGGGTTCTGGCCATCGCCAAGGGGGAGAAGATCAAGGAGGCCGAGGAGGCCGGGGCCGACTACGTGGGCGGGGAGGAGATCATCCAGAAGATCCTGGATGGCTGGATGGACTTCGATGCCGTGGTGGCCACCCCGGATGTGATGGGGGCGGTGGGCTCCAAGCTGGGCCGGATCCTCGGTCCCAGGGGCCTCCTCCCCAACCCCAAGGCCGGCACCGTGGGCTTCAACATCGGGGAGATCATCCGCGAGATCAAGGCGGGCCGCATCGAGTTCCGCAACGACAAGACCGGGGCCATCCACGCCCCCGTGGGCAAGGCGAGCTTCCCCCCGGAGAAGATTGCCGAAAACATCCGGGCCTTCCTCCGGGCCCTCGAGGCCAGCAAGCCCGAGGCGGCCAAGGGCACCTTCCTGCGCTCGGTCTACGTGACCAGCACCATGGGGCCCAGCATCCGCATCAACCCTCACTCCTAAGCGCTTTTAGGCTAGGGCCAGGGGCCAGCTTGACCCCTGGCCCTTTGCCCTTTAAACTCACCTATGGCACCCCGGGCGCGAGCGGCGCCCAGGCCAAAGACAGCGGGGGGCTAAAGGCCTTAAACATCCCGCCGAGGCGCTTGAGGGGGAGCGTTTCTCGATAAGCCCTAAAAGTCGGCCGGGGTTCCCCTGCCCCGAAAGGGAGGAAGGCGTGCCCAATAAGCGTAATGTTGAGCTTCTTGCCGCCCTCAAGGAGAACCTTGAACGGGCCCGTGGCTCCTTCTTCCTGGTGAACTACCAGGGGCTCTCCGCCAAGGAGACCCACGCCCTGCGCCAGGCCCTCAAGGAGAAGGGGGCCCGGCTTTTCGTGGCCAAGAACACCCTGATCCGCATCGCCCTCAAGGAGCTTGGCCTGCCCGAGCTGGATGGCCTCCAGGGGCCGAGCGCCGTGGTCTTTTACGGGGACCCGGTGGCGGCGGCCAAGGCCCTTGCGGAGTTCGCCAAGAAGAACCCCAAGGGCATCCCTGAGGTCAAGGGCGGGCTCCTGCAGGGCCAGATGCTTTCGGCCAAGGACGTGGCCGCGCTGGCGGAGCTCCCCACCATGGATGAGCTCCGGGCGGAGCTTTTGGGCGTGTTGCAGGCCCCCATGGCGGAGCTCGTGGGGGTCTTGGGCGGTGTGGCCCGCGAGCTGGTAGGCATCTTGGAAGCGTACGCGGAGAAGAAGGCGGCGTAGGAGGTGGAGGATGGCTTTGGACATTGAACGCATCAAGGAAGAGCTTTCTCAGGCTACGGTTTTGGAACTCAAGCAGCTCATCGACGTCCTCAAGGAGACCTGGGGTGTGACCGCGGCGGCCCCGGTGGCGGTGGCGGCGGCTCCTGCTGCGGCCCAGGCTGCGGCTCCCGCGGAGGAGAAGACCGAGTTTGACGTGATCCTCAAGGATGCGGGGGCCAAGAAGCTGGAGGTCATCAAGGAGCTTCGCGCCATCACCGGCCTGGGCCTCAAGGAGGCCAAGGACCTGGCCGAGAAAGGCGGCCCCATCAAGGAGGGCATCCCCAAGGCCGAGGCCGAGGAGATCAAGAAGAAGCTCGAGGCCGTGGGCGCGGTGGTGGAGCTGAAGTAAGCCCCCGCCCCACGGGGTGCCCCCCAGGCCCAAGGGGCCTGGGGTTTTTCGCCTTCTTGGGGATAGCATGGAGGCCATGGAGCTTCCTCGGGTGGTGGTGGGCCTTACGGGGGCCAGCGGCATGCCCTACGCCCTGGACTTGCTGAACACCCTCCAGGGCTTGGCCGAGGTGCACCTGGTGGTGAGCCAGGGAGCTAAGCGGGTCCTCTGGGAGGAGATGGGCCTGAGCCCCAAGGACCTCTATCCTCTGGCCCACCGGGTGTACAAGGATGCCGACCTGGGGGCCCCCATCGCCTCGGGTTCCTTCCCCACCCGCGGGATGGTGGTGGTGCCCTGCTCGGCCACCACCTTGGGCAAGGTCGCCCTAGGCTTAGCGGATACCCTCCTCACCCGGGCGGCCTACGTTCACCTGAAAGAAAAGCGCCCCCTGATCCTGGTGCCCCGGGAAACCCCCCTGCCCCTCCCCACCCTGAGGGCCATGGTCCAGGTGGCCGAGGCGGGGGCGGTGGTCCTGCCGGCAAGCCCGGGCTTCTACCACCGGCCCAAGGAGATTGGGGACCTTTTGGGCTTCATCACCCAGCGCATCCTGGACCACCTGGGCCTCGAGGCCAAGCGGGCCCCCCGCTGGGGGGAGGGGGGCTAAGCCCTCCTAGGGGCCTGCGGGGACCCTAGAAAGGCTTCGGCCACTCCTTGGGCAGGGCGGAGCAGACGGCGGGGGGTTGTGGACTGTATATGACGTTTTCCTGCATGCCTGCAGTGCTACGATAAAGAGGATGGTGACCACCCCTGAACAGAAGCTGGTGCTGGATACCGTGCGCCAGGTGGCCAAGGAGGTCTTGTACCCCTTAGCCCCGGAGTACGATCGCACAGGTGAATATCCCTGGCCCCAGCTGAAGGCTTTGGCGGAGCTGGGTTTCCTGGGCATGACCACCCCGGAGGAATGGGGAGGGGCGGGGTTGGACTCGGTCACCTGGGCCTTGGCCCTCGAGGAGATCGCCGCCGCTGACCCCAGCGTGGCGGTGATCGTTTCCGTGACCAGCGGGCTTCCCCAGTACATGCTCTTTCGCTTCGGCACCGAGGCGCAGCGGCGCAGGTATCTCCTCCCCCTGGCCCGGGGGGAGTGGATCGGGGCCTTCTGCCTCACCGAGCCCCATGCGGGTTCGGATGCGGCTAGCATCCGCGCGGAGGCCAGGAGGGTGCCCGGGGGCTACGTGCTGAACGGCACCAAAAGCTGGATCACCTCCGCGGGCCAGGCGCAGCTTTACGTGGTCATGGCCCGCACGGAGAGGGGCATCAGCGCCTTTTTGGTGGAGAAGGACACCCCAGGGCTTTCCTTTGGCCCCCCCGAGGAGAAGATGGGCCTCCACGCCGCCCACACCGCCGAGGTGCGTCTGGAAGAGGTCTTCGTCCCCGAGGAGAACCTCCTGGGGGAGGAGGGGCGGGGCCTGGCCTACGCCCTGGCGGGTTTGGACTCGGGGCGCATCGGGGTGGCGGCCCAGGCGGTGGGCATCGCCCGGGGGGCCTTTGAGATCGCCAAGGCCTACGCCGACCAGCGGGAGCAGTTTGGCAAGAAGCTAAGGGAGCACCAGGCCATCGCCTTCAAGATTGCGGACATGCACGTGAAGATCGCCGCCGCCCGGGCCTTGGTCCTGGAGGCGGCTCGCAAAAAGGACCAGGGGGAGCGGTTCACCCTCGAGGCCAGCACCGCCAAGCTCTTCGCCAGCCAGGTGGCGGTGGAGGTGACCCGGGAGGCGGTGCAGGTGCTTGGGGGTTATGGCTACCACCGGGATTACCGGGTGGAGCGCTACTACCGGGACGCCAAGGTGACGGAGATCTACGAGGGCACCTCGGAGATCCAGCGCCACATCATCGCCCGGGAGCTTTACCGGTAGCCTGCTTAGGGCCTTCCCTTTCTCATCCTCCCGCCTTAGGGTGGAAAGGGTATGGTCCGCCGCCTCCTTTCCCTCACCCGGCCCCTCTACTGGCTCTACGAAAGGCGCCTCCTTAAGGAGGTGAAAGGAGGCCCGGTTCCCAGGCACCTGGGCCTCATCCTGGATGGGAACCGCCGCTACGCCAGAGCCTTGGGCTTATCCCCGGTGAAGGGGCACGAGTTCGGGGTCCAGAAGGCCTACGAGGTCCTGGAATGGTGCCTGGAGATGGGCATTAAAACCGTGACGGTCTGGGTTTTCTCCACGGATAACTTCAAGCGTCCCCCCGAGGAGGTGCAGGAGCTCATGCGCCTATTCGTGCGGGAGGCGGAAAGGATGGCGGAGGACCACCGCATCCTGGAGCACCAGGTGCAGGTGCGCTTCATCGGGCGGCGAGAGGGCTTCTCCGAGGAGGTGCTAAGGGCGCTGGAGCGCCTCGAGGCCAAGACCCAGCACCACCAGGGCATGGTGCTGAACATCGCCATGGGCTACGGGGGGCGGGAGGAGATCGTGGACGCGGTGAAAAGGCTTCTTTTAGAGGCGGATCAAAGGGGCCTTTCCCCCAAGGAGGTGGCGGAGGGGCTTACCCCTGAGGAGATCGCCCGCCACCTCTACACCGCGGGCCTACCCGACCCCGACTTCATCATCCGCACCTCGGGGGAGATAAGGCTTTCCGGCTTCCTCCTTTGGCAGTCCGCTTACTCCGAGTTCTACTTCGCCGACGTGCTCTGGCCGGAGTTCCGGAAGATCGACTTCTTGAGGGCTCTAAGGAGCTACCAGGCCCGCGAGAGGCGGTTTGGGCGTTGACAAAAAGGAGGGTTTCGTATACCCTTACAGGCAAGATGCTGGCCCTGGAGAAAAAACTCGGCCGCCGGGGGGTAGGGTAGCCCCAGAGGGTTCCTTATCCCCCGGCCCGAGTTCGGGCCGGTTTTCTTTTTGGGGAGGAGCGCATGCGGGAATGGAAGATTATAGATTCCACCTTAAGGGAAGGGGAGCAGTTTGAAAGGGCCAACTTTTCCACCCAGGACAAGATCGAGATCGCCAAGGCCCTGGACGAGTTTGGCGTGGAGTACATCGAGGTCACCACCCCCATGGCCTCCCCCCAGTCCCGGAAGGACGCGGAGGTCCTGGCCTCCTTGGGCCTGAAGGCCAAGGTGGTGACCCACATCCAGACCCGGCTGGATGCGGCCAAGGTGGCGGTGGAAACGGGGGTGCAGGGCATCGACCTCCTCTTCGGCACCAGCAAGTACCTCAGGGCGGCCCACGGGCGGGACATCCCCCAGATCATCGAGGAGGCCCGTGAGGTCATTGGCTACATCCGCGAAAGGGCCCCCCATGTGGAGGTGCGCTTCTCCGCCGAGGACACCTTCCGCTCCGACGAGCACGACCTTTTGCAGATCTACGAGGCCATTGCCCCCTACGTGGACCGGGTGGGCCTGGCGGACACCGTGGGCATCGCCACGCCAAGGCAGGTCTATGCCCTGGTGCGGGAGGTGAGGCGGGTGGTGGGGCCTCATGTGGACATCGAGTTCCACGGCCACAACGACACGGGTTGCGCCATCGCCAATGCCTTCGAGGCCATAGAGGCGGGGGCCACCCATGTGGACACCACCATCCTGGGCATCGGGGAGCGGAACGGGATCACCCCTTTAGGGGGTTTCCTGGCCCGCATGTACACCCTGCAACCCGACTACGTGCGTAGGAAGTACAAGCTGGAGATGCTTCCCGAACTGGACCGCATGGTGGCCCGGATGGTGGGGGTGGAGATTCCCTTCAACAACTACATCACCGGGGAGACGGCCTTCAGCCACAAGGCGGGGATGCACCTCAAGGCCATCTATATCAACCCCGAGTCCTACGAGCCCTATCCGCCGGAGATCTTTGGGGTGAAGCGCAAGCTCATCATCGCCTCCAAGCTCACCGGCCGGCACGCCATCAAGGCGCGGGCGGAGGAGCTTGGCCTCCACTACGGGGAGGAGGAGCTCCACCGCATCACCCAGCACATCAAGGCTCTGGCGGATAGGGGCCAGCTCACCTTGGAGGAGCTGGACCGGATTCTTAGGGAGTGGATCACGGCATGAGGCTAGAGTTGGCGGAACTCCTCCTCGGTGAGGCCGACGTCCTTGAGGATGCCCAAGAAGGTGCCCCTTTTGAGTTCTTGCCGATGAAAGGGGACCACCGTGCGGCGGCCGTCGGGGTGGATGAGGACGCGGTGGCTTCCCTTGCCGCCCACTTCCTCGAAGCCCAGGCGTTTCAGCTTGCGCAGGACCTCCTCGGGTCTAGGCGGCATCCACCCTTACCTCTACCCACTCCTCTTCGGGCTCGGGGATGGGCAAGCCCTTGGCCTTCAGGGCTTCCAGCATGGCCTCGAGGGCCTCTTGCACGTTGCGGAGGGCCTCTTCCCGGGTGTCCCCATCGGAACGCACCCCGCGCACGGCAGGCACCTCGGCGAGCCATACCCCGGGCTCTTCAGGGTCCGGGTAGACCCGGATCCAGTAGCGTTTCATACCCTCAGTATAGGAGGCGGGCATGGGCCTGACTTTGGCGGAAAAGATCCTCTCCCATAAGGCGGGAAGAGAGGTGCGGGCCGGGGAGCTTTTGGTGGTGGAGGTGGACCAGGTGATGGTGGTGGACTCCATCGCCGGGAGCTTCTTCCGGCGCCTGGAGTACCTGGGGGCCACCCCCCGGTACCCGGAAAGGGTTTCCATCGTCATCGACCACGTGGCCCCGGCGGCCAACCTCGAGGTGGCCAAGGCCCAAAAGGAGATCAGGGAGTGGGGGCATAAGCACGGCATCCGGGTCTTTGACGTGGGCCGGGGGGTCTGTCACCAGGTGCTGGTGGAGGAGGGCCTAGCCCAGCCGGGCTGGATCGTGGTGGGTTCGGACTCCCACTCCACCACCTACGGGGCGGTGGGGGCCTTCGGCACGGGCATGGGGGCCACGGACATCGCCCTGGCCGCCGCCAGCGGCCGCACCTGGATGAGGGTACCGGAAAGCGTCAAGGTGACCTTCCGGGGGAGGCTTCCTAGAGGGGTCACCGCCAAGGACGCCGCCCTCGAGATGGTGCGCCTCCTCACCGCTGAGGGCGCCACCTACATGGCGGTGGAGATCCACCTCCTGGACGGGGCGGAGTCCTTGAGCCGGGGGGAGCGCATGACCCTGGCCAACCTCACCGTGGAGGCGGGGGCTAAGGCGGGGCTGGTGGTGCCCTCGGGGGAGATCCTGGAGCTTTACCGGGTGCCCGACTGGCTCTACCCCGACCCCGACGCCCGCTACGTGCGGGAGGTGGAGATCGACCTTTCCGCCCTTACCCCTCGGGTTTCCGTCCCCTTCTACGTGGACAACGTGCACGAGGTGGCCGAGGTCCGGGGCAAGCGGGTGGACCAGGTCTTCATCGGCACCTGCACCAATGGGCGCATCGAGGACCTGAGGGCCGCCGCTGAGGTGCTCAAGGGGCGGAAGGTGGCCCCGGGGGTGCGCCTTCTCGTCATCCCCGCCAGCTCCCAGGTCTTGGAAGAGGCGGCCCGGGACGGCACCCTCCTGACCCTCCTTCAGGCTGGGGCTACCATCGGCACCCCGGGGTGCGGCCCCTGCATGGGGCGGCACATGGGGGTTTTGGCCCCGGGGGAGGTGTGCGTGTCCACCAGCAACCGCAACTTCCGGGGGCGGATGGGGGCGCCCGACGCCGAGATCTACCTGGCGAGCCCCCGGGTGGCCGCGGCCAGCGCCGTGGCGGGCTACCTCACCACTCCCGAGGAACTGGAGGAGCGCCATGCCTAGGGTCTGGAAGTTCGGCGACCAGATCAACACCGACGACATCCTTCCCGGCAAGTACGCCCCCTTCATGGTGGGCGAGGACCGCTTCCACACCTTCGCCTTCGCCCACCTGCGGCCCGAGTTCTCCAAAGAAGTAAGGCCCGGGGACATCCTGGTTTTTGGGAGGAACGCGGGGCTTGGCTCTAGCCGGGAGTACGCCCCCGAGGCCTTGAAGCGCCTCGGCATCCGGGCGGTGATCGCCAAGAGCTACGCCCGCATCTTCTTCCGCAACCTGGTGAACCTGGGGATCATTCCCTTTGAGTCGGAGGAGGTGGTGGATGCGCTAGAGGACGGCGACGAGGTGGAGTTGGACCTGGAAGGGGGGGTGTTGCGGAGGGGGGAAGAGCGTTTCCAGCTCCGCCCCCCACCCCCCTTCCTCCTGGAGGCGCTCAAGGAGGGTTCGCTTCTGGACTACTACAAGAAGCACGGCCGCTTCCCGGGGGAGTAGACTGGGCTCATGGAGGACCTGGAGATCACCTGTCCGGTGTGCGGCGAGGCCAGCGTGGTGCTGGCCGAGGACATGGAGACCCTAGAAGTGGGGGACGTGCTGGAGTGCGAAGCTTGCGGGGCCTTTTTGGAGGTGATCTCCCTGGATCCCCTCGAGGTGGAGGTGACGGAGGAGGGCCTCGAGGCCTTCTTTGTGGACTGCCCCCGTTGCGGCTACACCTTTGAGGTATCCGAGGAAGATCAAGGCCAAGAGGTGGAGTGCCCGGAGTGCGGCTTCCGGTTTGTCCCTGACTGGAGCGAAGTGGACGAGGAGGAGGAATGGTAGCCACTTGCCCTGAATGCGGTGCGGAGCTTACCCTGGAGAACCCGGAACTGGGAGAGCTTTTGGTTTGCGAGGACTGCGGCGCGGAGTTAGAGGTGGTGGGGCTGGACCCCCTTCGCCTGGAGCCCGCCCCGGAGGAGGCGGAGGACTGGGGAGAGTGAGGCTATCCCCTTAGGGTAGGGAGCCTCGAGGCCCAGAACCGGACTGAAGCCCGGCCTGGGGGTTCTTGGAAGGGGGAAGAGCCATCGCCATGCTGGCCATCCTGTACGACCGCATCCGCCCCGACGAGAGGATGCTCTTTGAGCGGGCCGAGGCCTTGGGCATCCCCTACAAAAAGGTCTACGCCCCTGCCCTGCGCATGGTCTTGGGGGAGAGGCCCAAGGAGCTGGAAGGGGTCACGGTAGCCCTGGAGCGGTGCGTGAGCCAGAGCCGGGGCCTGGCCGTGGCCCGGTACCTCACCGCCTTGGGCATCCCTGTGGTGAACCGGCCCGAGGTCATGGAAACCTGCGGGGACAAGTGGGCCACCAGCGCGGCCTTGGAGCGCCATGGCCTGCCCCAGCCCAGAACCGCCCTCCTCACCGATGCGGAGGAGGCCCTGAAGCTCATGGAGGAATGGGGCTATCCCGTGGTGCTGAAGCCCGTGATCGGGAGCTGGGGAAGGCTTCTCGCCAAGATCACCGACCGGGAGGCCGCCGAGGCCATCCTGGAGCACAAGGAGGTTCTAGGGGGCTTCCAGCACCAGCTTCTCTACCTCCAGGAGTACGTAAGGAAGCCCGGGCGGGACATCCGGGTCTTCGTGGTGGGGGATCGGGCCATCGCCGCCATCTACCGCCGCAGCCAGCACTGGATCACCAACACCGCCCGGGGCGGGCAGGCGGAAAACTGCCCCGTAACCCCGGAGATCGCGGAGCTTTCCGTGCGGGCAGCCCAGGCGGTGGGGGGTGGGGTGGTGGCCATCGACCTCTTTGAGTCGGAGCGGGGCCTTTTGGTGAACGAGGTGAACCACACCATGGAGTTCAAGAACTCCGTGCACACCACCGGGGTGGACATCCCCGGGGAGATCCTGCGCTACGCCTGGGAGGTGGCCCGTGGATAAGAAGACCCTCGCCATCGTGGGGGCCTCGGGGTATGCGGGAGGGGAGTTTTTGCGCTTGGCCCTTTCCCACCCTTACCTCGAGGTGAAGCAGGTGACCTCGAGGCGCTTCGCCGGGGAGCCCGTGGCCTTCGTCCATCCCAACCTGCGGGGCAGAACCAACCTGAAGTTCATCCCCCCGGAAAGGCTGGAGCCCGCCGACATCCTGGTCCTTTCCCTGCCCCACGGGGTCTTCGCCCAGGAGTTTGAGCGCTACGCCGGCTTAGCCCCTATCCTCATCGACCTCTCCGCGGACTTCCGCCTCAAGGACCTCGAGCTTTACCGCAAGTACTACGGGGAGCACCCGAGGCCCGAGCTCCTGGGTCGCTTCGTCTACGCCCTGCCCGAGCTCTACCGGGACCGCTTGCGGGAAGCGGACTGGATGGCGGGGGCGGGGTGCAACGCCACCGCCACCATCCTGGGGCTTTACCCCCTCCTCCGCGGGGGCGTGCTCAAGCCAGGACCCATCTTCGTCACCCTCCTCATCTCCACCTCGGCGGCGGGGGCCGAGCCCAGCCCCGCCAGCCACCACCCCGAGCGGGCAGGCTCCCTCCGGGTCTACAAGCCCACGGGCCACCGCCACACCGCCGAGGTGGTGGAAAACCTCCCGGGAAAGCCCGAGGTGCACCTCACCGCCATCGCCACCGACCGGGTGCGGGGCATCCTCATGACCGCCCAGGCCTTTCTCCTGGACGGCTGGAGCGAGCGGGACGTGTGGCAGGCCTACCGGGAGGCCTACGGGGGGGAGCCTTTCATCCGCATCGTCAAGCAGAAGAAAGGCGTGCACCGCTACCCGGACCCCCGCTTCGTCCAGGGCACCAACTACGCGGACATCGGCTTTGAGCTGGAGGAGGACACCGGGCGCCTGGTGGTCATGGTGGCCATCGACAACCTGGTGAAGGGCACCGCCGGCCACGCCCTGCAGGCCCTCAACATCCGCATGGGCTGGCCTGAGACCCTGGGGCTGGAGTTTCCCGGGCTACATCCCTAGGAGGTTGGCCGTGATCGTGGTGAAAGTGGGCGGCGCTGAGGGCATCGATTACGGGGCGGTGGCTAAGGACGCCGCCGCTTTGTGGAAGGAGGGGGTGAGGCTCCTTTTGGTGCACGGGGGGAGCGCCCTCACCAACCGGGTGGCGGAGGCCCTGGGCCACCCGCCCCGTTTCCTCACCCACCCTGGAGGGCAGGTGAGCCGCCTCACGGACAAGGAAACCCTGGACATCTTCCTCATGGTCTACTGCGGCCTCACCAACAAGCGGTTGGTGGAGCTGTTGCAGAAGGAAGGGGTGAACGCCCTCGGGCTTTCCGGGGTGGACGGGAGGCTTCTGGAAGGGCGCAGGAAGACCGCGGTGAAGTACGTGGAAGACGGCAAGGTGAAAATCCACCGCGGGGACTACACGGGCACCGTGGAGCGGGTGAACCGGGCCCTTTTGGACCTCCTCCTCGAGGCGGGGTATTTGCCCGTGATCACCCCTCCCGCCATCAGCTACGAGGGGGAGGCCATCAACACCGATGGGGACCAGGTGGCGGCCCTCTTGGCCACCGCTTATGGGGCCGAGGCCCTGGTCTATCTCTCCAACGTGCCCGGCCTTTTGGCCAACTACCCCGACGAGGCCAGCCTGGTGCGGGAGATCCCCGTGGACAAGGTGGAGGCCCCCGAGTATCTGGCCCTGGCCCAGGGGCGGATGAAGCGCAAGGTGATGGGGGCGGTGGAGGCGGTGCGGGGTGGGGTCAAGCGGGTGGTCTTCGCCGACGCCCGGGTGGAAAACCCCATCAGGCGGGCCCTGGCCGGGGAGGGCACCGTGGTACGCTAGACCCATGGCGCGCTTCGCCCTGGTCCTCCACGCCCACCTCCCCTACGTGCGCTCCCACGGGATGTGGCCCTTTGGGGAGGAGACCCTGTACGAGGCCATGGCCGAGACCTACCTGCCCCTCCTGCGGGCCTTGGAGAGGCTTCACCAGGAGGGGGTGGAGGCCCGCTTCACCCTGGGCATCACCCCCATCCTGGCGGAGCAGCTGGCCGACGGCCGGATCAAGGAGGGCTTCCGCGCCTACGCCAAGGACCGCCTGGAGCGGGCCCAGGGCGACTACCTGCGCTACCAGGGGACGGACCTCGAGGCCAGCGCCCGCCACCAGGTGGCCTTCTGGGAGCTCACCCTGGACCACTTCCACCACCTAGGGGGCGACCTCCTCCAGGCCTTCCGCCGGGCCCAGGAGCGGGGGCAGGTGGAGCTCCTCACCTCCAGCGCCACCCACGGCTACTCTCCGCTTCTGGGATACGACGAGGCCCTCTGGGCCCAGATCAAGACGGGGGTGGCCACCTACCGCCGCCACTTCGCCAAGGACCCCACGGGCTACTGGCTTCCGGAGATGGCCTACCGGCCTAGGGGCTTCTGGAAGCCTCCGGTGGAGGGGGCGAGGGAGGGCTTCAGGGCCGGGGTGGACGAGCTTCTGATGCGCGCGGGCATCCGCTACACCTTCGTGGACGCCCATCTGGTCCAGGGGGGGAAGGCCCTTTCCCCCTACGGGGAGGCCTCCTTGGAGGTGGAGAGCGCCGAGGCCACCTTCTATGTGCACGAGCTGGAGTCGGGCCTGCGGGTCCTGGCCCGCAACCAGGAGACCGCCCTCCAGGTCTGGAGCGCGGACCACGGCTACCCCGGGGAGGTGCTTTACCGGGAGTTCCACCGCAAGGACCCCCTTTCCGGCCTCCACCACTGGCGGGTGACCCACCGGCAGGCGGACCTGGCCCAGAAGGCCCCCTACGACCCCGAGGCGGCCTTCGCCAAGGTGCGGGAGCACGCCGCTCACTTCGTGGGGCTCTTGGAGCGCCTGGCCCGGCAGTACCCGGATGGGGTCATCCTTGCCCCCTACGACGCCGAGCTCTTCGGCCACTGGTGGTACGAGGGGGTGGCTTGGCTGGAGGAGGTGCTCCGGCTTCTCGTCCGGGCGGAAGGGGTGCGGGCGGTGACGGCCAAGGAGGCGGTGCAGGGCAAGGCGGTGCGGGCCGCTTTGCCCGAGGGCTCCTGGGGCCGGGGCGGGGACCACCGGGTCTGGCTCAACGAGGGAACCCTGGACTACTGGCGCCTGGTCTACCGGGCGGAGGGGGCCATGCGGGAGGCGGTGCGCCGGGGAAGCCTGCCCCCAAGGGTGCTCCAGCAGGCCATGCGGGAGCTTCTGCTCCTTGAGGCCTCCGACTGGCCCTTCCTCATCGATACCGGCCAGGCGGCGGAGTATGCCAAGGAGCGCTACCAGGGGCATGCCGAGGCCTTCTTTCAGCTCCTCCGAGGGGTTTCCCCCGAGGAGCTCAAGGCCTTGGAGGAGCAGGACAACCCCTTCCCGGAGGCCGACCCCAAGCTTTACCTGGAGCCCGGTCTGGTCCTTTCCTGAGGCGTAGGATAGGTCTGTGATCCGGCACGCCATACTGCAGTTCCGCCCTGAGAAGGCCAGGCTGAAGGAGAACCTGGCCCGCCTCGAGGGCCACCTGAAGGCCCTCCGCTCCCACGCCCCCGAGGTGGTGGTCCTGCCCGAGGCCGCCCTCACCGGCTACTTCCTGCAAGGGGGGGTGCGGGAGCTGGCCCTGACCCGGTTTGAGCTTTTGGAGCTTCTCTCCGAGGTCCACCGGCGGGCGGGGGACGAGGGGCTTTTGGACGTGGGGGGGGGTTTTTACGAGCGGGACGAGGGGGCCTATTACAACAGCGCNTACGAGGGGCTTTTGGACGTGGTGGTGGGTTTTTACGAGCGGGACGAGGGGGCCTATTACAACAGCGCCGCCTACCTGGAGCTTCCCCACCGCATCGTCCACGTGCACCGCAAGGTTTTCCTGCCCACCTACGGGGTCTTTGACGAGGAGCGCTACCTGGCCCGGGGAAGCCGGGTGGGGGCCTTCCAGACCCGCTTTGGCCGCGCGGCCATCCTCATCTGCGAGGACTTCTGGCACTCCATCACCGCAGCCATCGCCGCCCTGGACGGGGCCGAGGTCCTCTACGTGCCCGCGGCCAGCCCGGCCCGGGGCTTCCATGGGGAGCGCCCAGAAAACGTGGAGCGCTGGCGCACCCTGGCCCGGGCGGTGGCGGCGGAGCACGGGGTGTACGTGGTGCTCGCTAGCCTGGTGGGGTTTGAGGCGGGGAAGGGGATGAGCGGAGGGAGCCTGGCGGTGGGGCCCGAAGGGCGGATCCTGGCGGAGGCCCCCCTCTTTGAGGAGGCGGCCCTTCTCTTCGCCCTGGACCGGGAACGCATCCCCCCTGTGCGTTACGATAGCCCCCTCCTTTCCGACCTGCAGGCCGCCTTGCCCCTTCTCCTTCCCGACCTGGAACGGGTGCTGCAAAAGGAGGGAAGATGACCGTTCTGGAAGCTCCCAAGGCCCAGGAGACCCTAGAGCTCAACTGGCCCCTGGTGGCCGACTTCCTCACCCGCTTCATACGGGAAGAGCTCGCCTGGCGGGGCTACGAAAAGGCCATCGTGGCCGTTTCGGGAGGGGTGGACTCCGCCACCACCTTAGCCCTGGCGGTGCGGGCCCTGGGGCCTGAAAGGGTCCATGCCCTCTTCCTGCCCCATCGGGAAAGTAGCCCCCTTTCCCGGGAGCACGCCCACCTGGTGGCGGAGGCCTTTGGGGTGGCCCTGGAGGAGGTGGACATCACCCCCATGGTGGAGGGCTACGCCGCGCAAACCCCGGACCTCACTCCCCACCGCAAGGGCAACGTCATGGCCCGGGCCCGCATGATCGTGCTCTTCGACAAGTCCCAGGCCTACGGGGCCTTGCCCTTGGGCACGGGCAACAAGACGGAAAGGCTTTTCGGCTACTTCACCTGGCACGGGGACGACACCCCCCCGGTGAACCCCTTGGGGGACCTCTACAAGACCCAGGTCTGGGCCCTGGCCCGCTTTCTTGGGGTGCCCGAGGCGGTGGTGGCCAAGGCCCCCACCGCCGACCTCATCCCAGGCCAGACGGACGAGGCCGACCTGGGGGTGCGCTACCTGCGGGCCGACGTCATCCTGGAGCACTACCTGAAGGGCTACCCTGACGCCTACATCGAGAGCCTGGGCTACACCCCTGAGGAGATCGCGCGGGTCAAGGAGCGGGTGAACCGCACCCACTGGAAGCGGGCCCTGCCCACCGTGGCCCTCCTTTCCTCCACCGCCATCGGGGAGTTCTACCTCCGTCCCTTGGACTACCGGTCATGACGGATGCGGAGCTCAAAGCCTACTTGGAAAGGGCGCGCACCATCGCCGTCCTCGGGGCCCACAAGGATCCCCTTCGCCCTGCCCACTACGTGCCCAAGTACCTCTTCGAGCAGGGCTACCGCCTCCTGCCCGTGAACCCCCGCTTTAGGGGAGAGGAGCTTTTCGGGACCAAGGTGGTGGGAAGCCTGGGGGAGATCCTCGAGCCCGTGGACATCTTGGACATCTTCCGCCCCCCGGAGGCCCTCATGGGCCACCTGGAGGAGGTTCTAACCCTCCGCCCTGGGATGGTGTGGCTCCAGTCGGGCATCCGCCACCCTGCCTTTGAGGCCGCCTTGAGGCAGGCGGGCCTCCTGGTGGTGGCGGACCGTTGCCTCATGGTGGAACACCGGCGGCTCTTTTCCCTCTGAACGCGAAGGTCCTACTTCCCATGGAAGCCTGGCAGAAGGCCCTCCTCGCCTGGTACCGGGAGCAGGCCCGCACCCTTCCCTGGCGGGGGGAGAAGGACCCCTACCGGGTTTTGGTGGCCGAGGTCCTCCTCCAGCAGACGCGGGTGGAGCAGGCCATGCCCTACTACCGCCGCTTCCTGGAGCGCTTCCCCACCCTTGCCGCCTTGCGGGCAGCCTCCTTGGAGGAGGTGCTGAAGGTTTGGCAGGGGGCGGGCTACTACCGCCGGGCGGTGAACCTCCACCGCCTGGCCCAGGGGGTGGAGGCCCTGCCCCGAAGCTACGCCGAGCTCCTGAAGCTTCCCGGCCTCGGCCCCTACACTGCGGCGGCGGTGGCCTCCATGGCCTTTGGGGAGCGGGTGGCGGCGGTGGACGGGAACATAAGGAGGGTCCTCGCCCGGCTTTTTGCCCTGGAAGACCCCGCCCCCAAGGCGCTTCAGGACCTGGCGCAACGCCTTCTGCCGCAAGGGGAAGACCCGGGGGTTTGGAACCAGGCCCTCATGGACCTGGGGGCCATGGTCTGCCTCCCCAAAGCCCCCCGCTGCCTGGCCTGCCCCCTTAGGGCCTTCTGCCGGGGCCAGGAGGAGCCGGAGCGCTACCCCAGGCCCCGGCGTCGGGCCGTCCGGGAGGAGGCCCTGGCGGCTTTGGTCCTCCTGGGGCGGAAGGGGGTCCACCTGGAGCGGCTTTCCGGGCGCTTCCAAGGGCTATACGGGGTGCCGCTTTTCCCCCTGGAGGAGCTCCCCGAGCGGGCCCAGGCCTTCGGGGTGGCCCCCAGGCCTGCGGGGAAGGTGCGCCACGCCCTCACCCACCGCCGCCTCGAGGTCCAGGTCTACCTGGCCCCCTGGGAAGGGGAGGGGGAGGACCCCTGGGAGAAGCCCCTACCCAAGCTCATGGAGAAGGTGCTCCGCCAGGCGCAGGCCCTCTTGGCTCATGAGGGCGTAGTCCCCTTCCCGCACGCAAAGCCCTAGGCCGTAGAGCCCCTCTAGCCGCTTCAAGCGGAAGGTGGCCGCTTCCCACTCCTCAGGGTGGAAGGCGTGGTAGCGCACCCGGTAGCCCGGGGTCGTGGGGGTTTCGGGTACCTCGCCCTCCCGCTCCAGGAAGCGGAAGCCCAGGGCCAGGAGGTGCTGGAAAAGGTCGGGGTAGCTGGCCTCGGAAAGCCTCCCCGCCTCCTCCTCCACCTCCCCAATGCGGAGCCTAGCCCCCAGGAAGCTCCCCACCGCCAGCACCACCCGTTCCGCCTCCACCGGGGGGCCTTCCCAGGTGCTCACCCCCACCACGCGGCTTCCCTCCAAGAGGAGGCCCGTGGCCGTGGCTTGGAAAAGGTGCAGGTTCCTTTCGGCCTCCAACAGGTACTTGGCCCGGGCGTGGAAGGTCCAAAGCCGGGGATCGGCCGGGTCATAGGCCCTTTCCAGCAGGCTCCCTGGGGGAAAGGGGGGCTTTGGGGGGAGGAAGGGCATCATCACCGAGTCCAGGCTCTGGGTGAGGAGGCCCACCCGCACCCCTTCCCGCGCCAAACGGTAGGCGGCCTCGCTCCCCGCGAAGCCCGCCCCCACGATGAGGACCTGATACGCGCCCATAACGAAAAAAGGCCCCGAAGGGCCGTTTGGCGGGCCGTGAAGGACTCGAACCTCCAACCCCCGGTTTTGGAGACCGGTGCTCTGCCAGTTGAGCTAACGGCCCCCGCCTCCAGGGATTGTAGCACACCCCCGGGAAAAGGCCAAGGGGCGCCTTCCTGTAGAATGGGGCCATGCCCCGCAGGTTGGCCCTGGTGGTCCTATGTTTGCTTTTCCCTTGGACCCTGGCCCAGGCGACCTCTCCCCAAGGGGGCTCTTTGGAAGGGCCTGTCCTATCGCACACCGTGGCCCCAGGGGATACCCTTTTCTCCATCGCCCGGCGCTACGGCACCACCGTGGAGGAGCTCATGCGCCTCAATGGCCTGGATACCTTCCTCATCCAGCCGGGGCAGGTGCTCAGGCTTCCCCAAGGGGGGGAGCGCATCCACGTGGTGGCTCCCGGGGATACCCTTTTCTCCCTGGCGCGCCGCTACGGCACCACGGTGGAAGAGCTCATGCGCCTCAACGGGCTTTCCACGCCGGGGCTTAAGGTAGGCCAGACCCTAAGGATCCCGGCCTCCAGGGGGGAGGAGGGATCCCGGGGGAAAGCCGCCCTGGAGTCCCCTCCCTGGACCCAGGGTGGAGCCCATGCCCGTGACCTGAGGGAATCCCCCCCGGCGGTGGGCGAGGATTACGACCCGGAAAGCCCGCTTCTCAAAATCGTGCTCCGCTACCTGGGGGTGCCCTACAAGTATGGGGCCAACTCCCCCACCTCCTTGGACTGCTCCGCCTTCGTGGCCCAGGTCTATGCCGAGCTGGGGGTGGCCCTGCCCCGCACCACCCGGGAGCAGTTTCAGGCCTTTCCCGCCGTCGAGTCCTTGCGCCCGGGGGATCTGGTCTTCTTCAGCTTTGGGGGAAAGGATATAGACCACGTGGGCATCTACCTGGGCCGGGGGGTCTTCGCTCATGCCAGCAGCTACGGGAGCCGGGTGGTGATCGAAAGCCTCGAGGCCCCTTTCTATCGGAAGGCCTACCGGGGTGCTCGGCGGGTGGTGCAGGAGGTGGGGAAATAGGTGCCCGCCGGGGCCTCAGGGCCAGTCCTTGATCTCTCCCCGGGCCTTCCTAAGGGCGGTGAGGAGGGCCTCCCCGGGCCGGCCCTCCCCGCGGAAGGCCTCGGTCTCCCGCTCCAGCCAGGCCTCCCCTTCCCGGAAGAGCACCCCGCGGGCCTCTCCTAGGGCCTCCTCCAGGAGGGCCCCCAGGGAGTAGAAGGGAGCGCCAGGGGGAAGGTCGGGGTCCAGGCCCTGATGGGCGATGGCCCGGCCATAGGGCCTTTCCCGCTCCTCCATGGTGCCCCCTTGGGCGAAGTACCGCCTCAAGACCCTCCCCCAGTCCCCCACCCGGCTATAGGGGGCCATGGCCTGGAAGCCCGCTTCCAGGTCCTCAGGCTCGTAAGGGCGGTAGCGGTTCTCGTGCACCACCAGCTTCCGTGGAAGCCGGGGCCTGGGGGGGCCCGCCTCGTCCGGCACCCCCACCGCCAGGCCCACCGCGGGGATGACCCCTTTGGGAAGCTCCAGGAGGTTGATGAGCTCCTCCACCCCGTTCAGCACCCCCCCGATGAAGCAGACCCCGTAACCTAAGGCCTCAGCGGTAAGGGCCAGGTAGCTGGCGGCAAGCCCTGCATCTAAGAGGGCGAAGTGCAAGGCGGTTTTGGGCCAGAAGGCCATCCTTTCCCCCCGATAGGCGAGAAGCCTCTCCAGGCGATGGACGTCCGCCAGGAAAACGAAGAACTCCGCTGCCTGGCGGATGTGCTCCTGGTTACCGGAAAGCTGGGCCACCCTTTCCCTGAGCCCGGGGTCCGTAATCCGGATGGCGCTGTAAAGCTGGGCACTGGCGTCGGTGGGGGCTCTTTGCAGGGCGAAGAGGAGCTTCTCCAAGTCTTCCTCGGGTATGGGCACCGGCTTAAAGCGGCGCACGCTGCGCCTTTGGGCCAGGATGGGAAGAAGGTCCACCGCCATCCTCCCCACTATAGGCCTAGCCAGGCCATGTACGCCCTCCACAGGGTTTCCCCGAAGAAGAAGGCCACCACCCCGCCCAAGGCCAGGTAGGGGCCGAAGGGGATTTTCCGTTGCCGGAAGGCCAGGCCCACCAGGGCCCCGACGAAGACCCCCAGGAACAGGGCCAGGAGGCTATAGAGCCCAAGCCAGGCTCCCAGCGCCCCCAAAAGCTTCACATCCCCATAGCCCATGGCCACGGGATCGGTTTCTTCCCCCTCCTTGTTTACCTCGTTTACGGGTTTAAAGGCCCAGTAAAGCCCCCCTGCCAGGGCCAACCCCCCTGCCGCCAGGAAGGACCCTTTCAAGGTGCTGAGGAGGTCGGCCCCCAGGTAGGGAGCCAGGATCCAGGCCAGGGGCAAGAGGGGAAGGGTGATCCGGTCAGGAAGCACCACGGGCCTCCCCGTGCGCGCCGAAAGGGCCCAGGTGAGGAAGGCCAGGGCCATCCCTACTCCCGGTCCCAAGAGGGCACCGAAAAGGGCGGCCATGTGCACCTGGTGGGGTCCCACGGGCACCTCCGCCCTGGCCTCGCGGAAGCGCCTCAGGAAAAGCCCTCCATACCCCGCCACCAGCCCCAGGATCCCGGCGGCGATCAGGGCCCCGTCCAGGGCCTCGACAAAGGGGCGGGGGAAGGAGAGGAGGTAGGCAGAAAGGAGCCCCAGGAAGAGGAGGCCGTAGGTGAGGCCGTCGGGAAGCTCGTAGGTGTCCAGGTCGATGAAGGCCAGGGCCACCAGGAGGCCCAAGAAGGCGAAGACCAGGAGGGCCTCGAGGGAGGGGGGATAAAAGAGGCTCGCCAGGAGGAAAAGCCCCCCGGTGAGGGCCTCCACCAGGGGGTAGCGGGGGCTGATGGGCTTTCCGCAGTAGCGGCACCTACCCCGGAGGACCAGGTAGGAGAGGACGGGCACCAGGTCCATGGGGCCAAGGCGGTGGCCGCAATGGGGGCAGCGGGAAGGGGGGAAGACGATGGATTCCCCTCTGGGCAGGCGGTGGACCACCACGTTCAGGAAGGAGCCCACCAGAAGGCCTAAGACCAAGGCGAAAAGGGGCCACATGGGGGCATTTTATGGGAGGAAGGCTTTCACGGTGTTTTGGCGGGAGGGGAGTATGATGCCCCCGTGACGCCGGAAACCGCCTATCAGCACCTTTTGGAGTTTCAAAGGGAAACGGCTTACCTGGCCTCTTTGGGCGCTTTGGCCGCATGGGACCAGCGCACCATGATCCCCAGGAAGGGGCACGAGCACCGGGCGAGGCAGATGGCCGCCCTGGCCCGGCTTCTCCACCAGCGGGCCACCGACCCCAGGATCGGGGAGTGGCTTGCGGCGGTGGAGGGCTCCCCCCTGGTGCAAGACCCCCTTTCCGACGCCGCGGTGAACGTGCGGGAGTGGCGGCAGGCCTACGAGCGGGCCCGGGCCATCCCCGAGCGCCTTATGGTGGAGCTGGCCCAGGCTCAGAGCGAGGGGGAAAGCTATTGGGAAGAGGCCCGCCCCAAGGACGACTGGCGGGGCTTCCTGCCCTACCTGAAGCGCATCTTTGCCCTCACCAAGGAGAAGGCGGAGATCCTCTTCTCCCTCCCCGTGGCTCCGGGGGACCCGCCCTACGGGGAGCTCTACGACGCCCTCCTGGATGGGTACGAGCCGGGGATGCGGGCGGCGGAACTGGTGCCCCTCTTCGCCGAGCTGAAGGAGGGCCTCCAGGGCCTCTTGGACCGCATCCTGGGAAGCGGCAGGCGGCCCGACACCGCTTTCCTGCACCGCTCCTATCCCAAAGAGGCGCAACGGGCCTTTGCTCTGGAGCTCCTGCAGGCTTGCGGCTACGACCTAGAAGGGGGTCGCCTGGACCCCACTGCCCATCCCTTTGAAATCTCCATCGGGCCCGGGGACGTGCGCATCACCACCCGCTACTTTGAGGACTTCTTCAACGCCGGTATCTTCGGCACCCTGCACGAGATGGGCCACGCCCTCTACGAGCAGGGCCTGCCCAAGGAGCACTGGGGGACCCCAAGGGGGGAGGCGGTCTCCTTGGGGGTGCACGAGTCGCAAAGCCGCACCTGGGAGAACCTGGTGGGCCGCTCCCTGGGCTTCTGGGAACGCTTCTTCCCCCGGGCCAAGGAGCTCTTCCCCAGCCTCCAGGACGTGGCCCTGGAGGACTTTCACCGGGCGGTGAACGCTGTGGAGCCCTCCCTGATCCGGGTGGAGGCCGACGAGGTCACTTATAACCTCCACATCCTGGTGCGCCTGGAGCTGGAGCTGGCCCTCTTCCGCGGGGAGCTCGCCCTGGAGGACCTGCCCGGGGCCTGGGCGGAAAAGTACCGGGCCTACCTGGGGGTGGCCCCCAAGGACTACAAAGACGGGGTGATGCAGGACGTGCATTGGTCCGGGGGGCTTTTCGGCTACTTCCCCACCTACACCCTGGGGAACCTCTACGCCGCCCAGTTCTTCCGGAAGGCCCAGGAGGAGCTTGGGGACCTCGAGGGCCTTTTCCGCCAGGGGGAGTTCCGGCCCTTTTTGGACTGGAGCCGGAGGAAGATCCACGCCGAGGGGAGCCGCCTCCGGCCTAGGGCCCTGGTGGAGCGGGTGACCGGCACGCCCCCCAGCGCCCAGCCCTTTTTGGCCTACCTGGAGGCGAAGTACCGGGCCCTTTACGGCCTCTGACGGGGCAGGACGGGCAGGAGGGCCAGGAGGAGGAGGACGCTGGCCACCCAGAGGGCCCCCTCCCCTGTGCCCGCTACTTCCGCAAAGAAGCCTGCCGCCGTCGGCCCCATCGCTTGCCCCAAGGCGAAGGCTGCGGTGGAAAGCCCCATGGCCCTGGGCCAGGCGGAAGGGGGCAGGAGGGCGCGGAAGGCCTGGGTGAGGGCGGTGATGACGCCTAAAAAGGAGAGGCCGAAGAGGAAGGCGCTGAGGGCAGGAAGGCTTTGGGCTAAAGGGGGTAGGCTCCCCAGGAAGAGGACCAGAAGCACGTGGAAAAGCCCCCGCCTTCCCCCCACCCGCTCCACCCAGGGACCCCAAAGGGGTCCGGTGAGGAGGGCCCCTACGCCCAGGAGGGTGAAGAGGAGGAGGGCTTCCCCCACGGCGGCCGCCACGAAGGTCATGTAGCCGATGTACCCCGCCCCATAGAGGCCATAGGCCAGGAGGAGGGGGAGGATGGGCCCCAGGCCCCCTTCCCCCCGAGCCGGGGGCGGGGGTTCCCGCAAGAGGGGCCAAGTGTGGAGGACCGGAAGGCCCAGGAGCAGGCTGAAAACCCCTAGCCGGGCCCAGGCGGCTTCCGGGCTCCCCACGCCCAGGAGGATCCAGGGGGCCAGGAGAAGCCCCACCCCCACGCCCCCGTAGTAGACCCCCAGGGCCCGGCCCGAGCCCCCTAGGGTCATGAGGAGGGCGGCCCCGCCCACGAAGACCAGGGCGCCCAGGAAGCCCTGGAAAAGCCTGAGGGCGAACACCCAGGGAAACCCCCCGGACCCGGTGAGGGCCAGTACCGCTCCCTGAAGGAGGAGGGCCAGAAAGAAGCCCCGGCGGTAGCCTGTCCTCTCCAGGAGGCGGTGGCTGAGGAAGGCTCCCAGGAGGTAGCCCAGGGTGTTGGCGCTACCCAAAAGGCCCGCCTCGGCGTAGGAAAGGCCCCAGGCCCCCTGCATGAGGGGCAGGACCAGGGCATAGGCGAAGCGTCCCAAGCCCAGGGCTAAAGCGGGCCCCAGGGCCAGAAGCAGGGCCTTAGTAGCCATGGAGGAGCCCGCGCCGCTTGGCCAGGCGCACCGCGCGGCGGAAGAGGAAAAGCCCCGCCCCCAGGTAGACGAGGCCGTTCAGGAAGCTAAGGAAAAGGGGGGCAGGGTCAAGGGGGGCCCCTTCCGCCAGCATCCTGCGGGCCAGCGCCGCTCCCGGTGCCAAGGGCAGGAGGAGGCCGGAGAGCATCTTCACCGGGGTGGTCTTGCCAGCCCCGTTCTTGCCCAAGAAGGCCAGCACCTCCCCCGGGCGAAGCGCCAGGCTTACGCCCCGGACGGCCTCGAGGGCCCCGAAGCGCTTCCTGAGCCCCTGGGCCTCCAGAAGTGTGGGTTCCACGGGGCCATTCTACTTCCTGCTCCAGCGCTCCTTGTCCCGCTCCCGGTACTTGGCCATGGCCTTCCGGAAGGCCGTTTCCAGGTCTATACCTTCCCGGTTGGCCAGGGAAATGAGGACGAAGAGGAGGTCGGCGAGCTCCTCCGCCAGATCCCCTTCCGCCTCCCCCGGCTTGGGCCGTTTGCCGTGGCGGTGGGCCAGAACCCGGGCCACCTCCCCGAGCTCCTCGGTGAGGCGGGCCAGCATGAGGAGGGGTGGGAAGTACCCCTCCTTAAACTGGCTGATCCAGGCGTCCACCTCCTTTTGGGCTTCCTTGAAGGTGAGGGGCGTTTCCATGGGTCCTCCCTAGAGGCGCAGGATGTAGGCGGCGAGAAGCCGCACCGCCCGCTCCACGTCGCGGAAGTCCACCATCTCCACCGGGGAGTGCATGTAGCGCAAGGGGATGGAAACGATGCCCGTGGGGATGCCCTCCCGCACCTTGGCCACCTCGTCGGCGTCGGTGCCGGACCACCGCCCGTGGGCGTTCAGGACGTAAGGGATCCCCTCTGCTTCCGCCGCCTGCCGCAGGCCCTTCAGGACCTCCCGGTCCACGAAGGGCCCCACGTCCAGCACCACGCCCCGGCCCAGCTCCGCCTCCCCCACCCGGGCTTTATCCATGCCGGGGGCGGCGCTGTCGTGGTGCACGTCCACCACCAGGGCCAGGTCCGGGGCCTCGCGGAAGGCGGCGGTGCGGGCGCCAAAAGCCCCGATCTCCTCCTGCACCGTGGCCACCGCCACCACCTCCGCCTCGGTCTTCCCCGCCACCAGGCGGAGGGCCTCGAGGACCACGAAGGCCCCCAGGCGGTTGTCCAGGGCCTTGGACACCAGGCGCTCCCCCAGAAGCCACTGGGGGGGCTGGTCCAAGACGCCCACCGCCCCCACCTCGAGGTGGGCTAAGGCCTCCTCCCGGCTTCCCGCCCCGATGTCGGCGAAGAGGTCCTCAAGCTCCACCGCCTTCTTGCGCTCCTCCTCCTTCAGGACGTGGACCGCCTTCCGGCCCACCACCCCCAGCACGTGCCCCCGCTTCCCCAAAAAGCGCAGGCGCTGGCCCACCAGCACCTGCGGGTCCCAGCCCCCCAGGGGCTTCAGGCGCAAAAAGCCCTTCTCCTCCACGTGGCTCACGATGACCCCGATCTCGTCCGCGTGCCCCAGGAGGAGGACCTTGGGCCTGCCCCCTGGGTTGAGGCGGGCGTAGGCGTTGCCGTGGCGGTCCCGCTCTGCCTGGGCGAACCCCGCCGCCTTCTCCAGGAAGACCCCGGTGGCCTCCTCCTCAAAGCCCGAGGGCCCGGCAGCCAAAAGGAGCTTTTCTAAAAACTCCAGGTCGGGCGCGTAGTCCATGGCCAAAGCTTACAATGCCCCCATGAAGGCCCTGGCCCTCATCGCCCACGATGCCAAGAAGGAGGAGATGGTGGCCTTTTGCCAACGGCACCGGGAGCTTCTTTCCCGCTTTCCCCTTTTGGCCACGGGCACCACGGGGAAACGTATCCAGGAGGCCACCGGCCTCGAGGTGGAGCAGGTTCTTTCCGGTCCCCTGGGAGGAGATATGCAGATCGGGTCCAAGGTAGCTGAGGGAAAGGTGCTTTGCGTGCTCTTCTTCCAGGATCCCCTCACCCCTAAGCCCCACGAGCCCGACGTGCAGGCCCTCATGCGGGTGTGCAACGTGC
This sequence comes from Thermus tengchongensis, assembly GCF_021462405.1. Lineage (NCBI taxonomy): Bacteria > Thermotogati > Deinococcota > Deinococci > Thermales > Thermaceae > Thermus > Thermus tengchongensis. The sequence continues at coordinate 25,889 of NZ_JAKEDU010000008.1, forward strand.
ACGGGGTGCCCCTGGCCACCAACCCCCAGGCGGCGGAGGCCCTCATCCCCTGGCTGGCCAGCCAGGCGGGCTAAAGGGTTTTGCGGTAGCTCAAGGCCTCAGCCACGTGGGTCTCTTCCACCCGCTCGGAGGCCATGAGGTCGGCCACGGTGCGGGCCACCCGCAGGAGGCGGTCGTAGCTTCGGGCGGAAAGGAGCATCTTCTTGGCGGCGGCCTGAAGGAGGGCCTCGGCTCCAGGGGTGAGGCGCACGTGCTCGCGCAGGGCCTTGCCCGCAAGCTCCCCGTTGGGCCGCCCCTGCCGGGCGAGCATCCTTTCCCGGGCTCTCAAGACCCGTTCCCGCACCACCTCGGTGCTTTCCCCCTCGGGGGCGCGGGCGAGCTCGGCGGGGGTGAGGCGGGGTACCTCCACCACCAGGTCAAACCGGTCCAGAAGGGGCCCGGAGATCTTGCCCACGTAGCGCTGGCGGCTTGCGGGGGTGCAGGTGCAGGCCCTTTCGGGATCCCCGTACCAGCCGCAGGGGCAGGGGTTCATGGCCGCCACCAGGAGGAAGCGGGCGGGAAAGGTGAGGCTGGCCTTGGCCCGGGCCACGGTCACCACCCCGTCCTCCAGGGGCTGGCGCAGGGCTTCCAGGGCGTCCCGGGAGAACTCGGGGAACTCGTCCAGGAAGAGCACCCCCCGGTGGGCCAGGGAAACCTCCCCCGGCTTGGGGATGGCCCCGCCCCCGATGAGGCCCGCGTAGCTCACCGTGTGGTGGGGGGCGCGGAAAGGGGGGGTGCGGAGGAGGCCCTTCAGGGCTTGGCCTGCGGCGGAGTGGATGCGGCTCACCTCGAGGGCGGCCTCTTGGGAGAGGGGGGGCAGGAGGAAGGGGAGGCGCCTGGCCAGCATGGTCTTCCCTGAGCCCGGGCTTCCCACCATGAGGAGGTGGTGGTAGCCTGCGGCGGCGATCTCTAAGGCGCGTTTGGCCTTGGCCTGGCCCTTCACGTCCCGGAGGTCCAGGGCCTCGAGGAGGACCGCGGGGTCCTCCGGCTCGGCCCTCTGGGGGGTTTCTTCCCCCTTGAGGTAGGCCACCGCCTGGAGGAGGCTTTCCGCCCCCCAGACCTCCACCCCCTCCACCAGGGCGGCCTCCTTGGCGCTTTCCATGGGAAGGAGAAGCTTTTTCCCCTCGGCCAAGGCCCCCAGGGCCAGGTTCACCGCCCCGGGCACCGGGCGAAGGGCTCCGTCCAGCCCCAGCTCCCCCGCCACCGCCAGGCCGGAAAGGCTTTCCAAGGGCACCACCCCTTGGGCCGCCAGGAGCCCCAGGGCGATGGGCAGGTCAAAGTGGCTCCCCTCCTTGCGGAGCTCCGCCGGGGCCAGGTTCACCACCACCCGGGCCTGGGGGTAGGGGAAGCCCGCGTTTTTGAGGGCGGCCCTTACCCTTTCCCGGCTTTCCTCCACCGCCTTGTCCGGCAAGCCCACCAGGGCGTAGCTGGGAAGCCCGGGGCTGACATCTACTTCCACGGTGACGGGAACTGCGTCCAGGCCGAAGAGGGTGTAGCTTCTGACCTGGGCTAGCATGGAGGGAGTTTACCACCTGGAGCGAAGCAGGGGCAGGTAGAGGGTAAGCGCCAGGAGAAGGAGCCCCAGAAGCCCGCCGAAGGCCCACCCGTACCCCAAGGCCCCCACCGCCACCCCCACCCCCCACTGCAGGAGGAAGGTACCCCCGATGCCGAAGAGGTTCACCAAGGTGGTGCCCCGGCCCACCAGGTGGGGGGGCACCAGCTCCCGGGCCTGGGTGAGGGTGAGGATGTTGAAGGCCCCGAAGAACCCGAGGAGAAGGTAGGCGGGGAGGAGGAACCCGAGGAGGAGGAGGATCAGGCCCAGGGCGAAGAGGAGGGCGGAGAGGACCAGGACCCGGGCGGTGCCGAAGCGGTCGGCCAGGTATCCGGAGAGAAGGAAGCCCAAGACCGCCGTCCCCGAGTAGAGGAGGAGGAGGTTCCCCACCGCCACCGCCGAAAGGCCCAGGTGGTAGGCGTAGGCCCCGGCCCAGAGGGTCTGCAGGGCCAGGAAGCTTCCCGCAAAGGCCAAGGCCAAAAAGGCCACCCGCAGGAGCCTGGGGTTGCCCAGGACCTCCCTCAGCCCCCCGCCTCCTTCCCCCCGGGGCCAGGGAACCCCAGGGGGGGTGTTCCGCACCCCCAGGTAGAGGAGCAGGGCCACCAGCACCACCACCCCGGCCCCCAGGAGGAAGACCCCCCGCCAGCCCATGGCCTCCTTCATGAGGGCCAGGGGGGTGGCCGCCAAAAGCCCCCCTGTGGCCCCCAGGCCCACCAGCAGGGTGGAGACCGTGGCGTAGCCCTTGGGAAACCACAGGCTGAAGGCCTTCAGCGCCCCCATGAGGGCGGCGGCCATTCCCACCCCGATCAGGGCCCGGCCCAGGGCCAGGACGGGGAAGCTCGGCGCCAGGGCGAAGACCAGGCTGCCGGAGGCGGCCACGAGGAGGAGGGCCGGGGTGACGGTCCGGGGGCCGTAGCGGTCCAGGAGGCTTCCCAAGGGGAGCTGCACCGCGGCGAAGGCCAGGTAGAAGAGGCTGGTCATGAAGCCGAGTTCCGCCGGGCCCAGGCCTAAGTCTTGGGAGAGGTCCTTGGAAAGCACCGCGTTGGCCGAGCGGTAGAAGTAGGAGAGGAAATAGCCCAGGGTGAAGAGGAAAAACACGCGCGCCGCCATATCACCTCCGGTTCAGGGCCACGCCCAGGAGGATCAGGCCACCGCCCAGGAGGGCCTCCAACCGCAAGGGCTGCCCCGCCAGGGGCCAGGCGAAGACCGCTCCCGCCACCGGTTCCAGCATGGCCACCAAGGTGGCCTGGCGGGCGGGAAAGGTGCGCACCCCCAGGAGGAAAAGCCCAAAGGGCACCACCGTGCCGAAGACCACCAGGTAGGCCACCGCGCCCCAGCCTTCCAGGTCCAGGGCCAGCACCTGGGGCAGGTGCAGGAGGAGCACCGGCAGGGAGAGGAGGCTCCCCACCCCCGTGGCCACCCCCAGGCTCACCAGGGGCGGGGTTTTGAGCCCGTAGGAGAGGGCCGCGTACAGGGCGAAGGACACCGCGGAGAGGAGGCCGTAGCCCACCCCCAAGGGACCTCCCACCAGGCCTCCGGGTCCCACCACCAGCGCGTAGGCCCCCAGGAGGGCCAGGGCCACGCCAAGGAGGGCTCTCAGAGGTAGCCTTTCGCCCCGCACCAAGGCGTACAGGGTCAGGAGGGGCGGGGCCAGGTACTGAAGGAAGATGCCCGTGGCCACCGTGGTGGCGTGGATGGCCAGGTAGTAGAAGGCCTGGGCCCCCGAGAGGGCGAACCCCACCCAAAGAAGCCGCGGGCGCTCGCGGGCGCTGGGGGGAAAGCGCAACACCAGGGGCAGGAGGAGGAGGAAGCTCAGGAGGAAGCGCAAGGGGATGAGGACCGAAGGGGGGATGGCCTCCATGAACCGGCCCGCCAGGGCCCCGCCCAGGCCCCAAAGCAAAGCGGCCAAGGCCACGTAGATCACCGCCGACCTCCCACCACCGCTAGCCCCACCCCCAGGAGGAGGACCAGGGCCCCCAGGAGGACCTGAACCCCAGGAAGCTCCCCGAAGAGGAGGAAGGCCAGGAGGCTCGCCCCCACCGGCTCAAAGAGGATGGCTAGGGTGACCAGGACCGGGGGGATGTGCCGGGTGGCCCAGTTGAAGCTGGTGTGGCCTACCAGCTGGGGCAGAAGGGCCATGAGGAGGATGTAGCCGTAGACCGCCAGGGGATAGCCTCCGTAGCCCCCACCGAAGAGGTAGGGCAGGGGAAGGAGAAGGAGGGCCGCAGCGGTGTAGGCCAGGCGCACGTACTCCAGGATGGAGAGGCCCCGCCTTTGGGCTTCCCGGCCCAGGAGGAAGTAGAGGGATGCGGCCACAGCCCCTAGGAGGGCCAGGATATCCCCCAGGAGGGGGTTGCTTCCTGACCCCCCTTGGGCGTCCCCGAGTCCGATCAAAAGCCCTCCCAAGAGGGCTATCCCCACCCCCAAGAGGGTGAGGCCGGAAGGGATTTCTTTGAAGAAGAGCCAGCCGAAGAGGGTGACCCACACCGGGTTGGTGGTGACCAAGGCGGTGCTGGCCGCCACCGAGGTGTAGGAGAGGGAGGTGATCCAGAAGGCGAAGTGAAGGGCCAAAAACCCTCCGGCGGCCAAGGCGTAGGGAAGGCCTGCCCGGCTTCGGGGGAGGGTACGCCAGCCAGGGGCCAGAAGCAGGGCGGCCAGACCCATGCGCCCGGCGCTCATCACCAGGCTGAAGGCGAGGCTCGAGTCGCCGGAGGCCGCCAGGGCCAGGCGCACTAGGATGCTGCCAAAGCTGATGGCGAAGATGCCCAGGAGCACTACGGAGGCGATCTTGAGCCCGGAGGGCCGCATGGGGGCATTCTTTCATAAGCTCCAGGCCTCTGACCAGTAGGTCAGCGCTTGCCCATGGGGCAAATGCCCATACCGGGGTTGGTATACTGGCCCGGAAGGAGGTCCTATGGTGACCGTTGCGGTTCCAAAGGAAAGGGCTCCTGGGGAAAGAAGGGTAGCCCTGGTGCCCGAGGTGGTGGCCCGCCTGGTGAAGCAGGGGGCCAGGGTGCGGGTGGAAAAGGGTGCCGGGGAAGGCGCCTACTACCCCGACGCCGCCTACCTCGAGGCGGGGGCGGAAGTGGTGGAGCGAGGTGCGCTCCTAAAGGGAGCCAATCTCCTCTTCACCGTCCAGCCGTCTCCTGAGGACCTGATCGGGGCCCTCGAGCCTGGGGCCATCGTGGTGGGCTTTGTCCAGGCCCACAAAAACCTGGACCTGGTGAAGGCCCTGGCCGCCAAGAAGGCCACGGTCATCGCCATGGAGCTCATCCCCCGCATCACCCGGGCCCAGAGCATGGACGCCCTCTCCAGCCAGGCCACGGTGGCGGGGTACCTGGCCGCCCTGCATGCGGCTAGGCTTTCCCCCCGGTTCTTCCCCATGCTCACCACCGCCGCGGGCACCATCCGCCCCGCCAAAGTGATGGTCATGGGGGTGGGGGTGGCGGGCCTCATGGCCATCGCCACCGCCAAGCGCCTGGGGGCCCAGGTCTTCGCCTACGACGTGCGCAAGGCAGCGGTGGAGCAGGCCCTCTCCCTGGGGGCCAAGCCCATTGAGCTCCCCATCAGCGCAGAAGGGGAGGGCGGCTACGCCCGCGAGCTCACCGAGGAGGAAAAGCGTATCCAGCACGAGGCCCTCAGGGAGCACGTGGCGGGGATGGACGCCATCATCACCACCGCCCAGGTGCCGGGCCGCCGGGCCCCCATCCTCCTCACGGAGGACATGATGGAGCGCCTGAAGCCGGGCACTGTGGTGGTGGACCTGGCCGCCGAGTCGGGCGGCAACTGCGTCCTCACCCGGCCGGGGGAGGTGGTGGAGGTGAAGGGGGTGCGGATCTTTGGCCCCTTGAACCTGCCCAGCGAGCTGGCCGTCCACGCCTCAGAGATGTACGCCAAGAACCTCCTGAACCTCTCCAGCCTGCTCATGGAAAAGGGCGAGTTCGCCCCCAAGTGGGAGGACGAGATCATCCAGGGGGCGCTTCTCATGAAGGAAGGCGAGATCCTGCACGGGCCCACCAAGGCCCTCTTGGGAGGTGCGTGATGGAGTTTGGCTTCTGGTCTGCCCTTTACATCTTCGTGCTCACGGCCTTCTTGGGGTACGAGCTCATTACGCGGGTGCCCGTCATCCTCCACACCCCCCTGATGTCGGGGTCCAACTTCATCCACGGGGTGGTGGTGGTGGGGGCCATGGTGGTCCTGGGCCACGCGGAAACCAGTTTGGAGAAGCTCATCGGCTTCCTGGGGGTGATCCTGGGAGCGGCCAACGCCGCCGGGGGGTATGCGGTCACGGTGCGCATGCTGGAGATGTTTGAGAAGAAGCCGGGCAAGGGGGGTGGTCAGTGATGGACCTCATCCAGGCGGCCTACTTCGTGGTGGCCATCCTCTTCATCGTGGGCCTGAAGCGCATGGCCCACCCCACCACCGCCAAAAGCGGTATCGTGTGGGCGGGATGGGGCATGGTCTTGGCGGTAGTGGCCACCTTCTTCTGGCCGGGGATGGGCAACTTCGGCCTGATGCTCCTGGCCCTGGTGGTGGGCTCGGTGGTGGCCTGGTGGGCGGCGGTGAAGGTGGCCATGACCGACATGCCCCAGATGGTGGCCATCTACAACGGCATGGGCGGCGGTGCGGCCGCCACCATCGCCGCGGTGGAGCTTCTGAAGGGGGCCTTTGAGAACCCGGGCCTCATGGCCCTGGCCATCCTGGGGGGCCTCATCGGTAGTGTGGCCTTCACGGGTAGCCTCATCGCTTTCGCCAAGCTCCAGGGCATCATGAAAAGCCGCCCCATCCTCTTCCCGGGGCAGAAGGTGGTGAACGCCCTGGTGCTCCTCTTCACGGTGCTCCTGGGCTTCTCCCTGCTCTGGAACGACCCCACCCTGAGCATCGTGCTCTTTTTCCTCCTGGCCCTTCTCTTCGGCATCCTCATGACCCTGCCCATCGGCGGGGGGGACATGCCCGTGGCCATCTCCCTCTACAACGCCCTCACCGGCCTGGCGGTGGGCTTTGAGGGCTTCGCCATCGGCAACCCCGCCCTCATGGTGGCGGGGACCCTGGTGGGGGCGGCGGGTACCCTCCTCACGGTGCTCATGGCCAGGGCCATGAACCGCTCCGTGTGGAGCGTGCTCATGGGGGGTTTCGGCGTGGAGCAGGAGGCCGGGGAGGTCCGGGGCTCCTTGAAGCCCATCGACGTGGAGGATGCCGCCGTGATGCTGGCCTACGCCAGCAAGGTGGTCTTCGTGCCCGGATACGGGATGGCCCTCTCCCAGGCCCAGCACAAGGTGAAGGAGCTGGCCGACCTCTTGGAGAGCAAGGGGGTGGAGGTGAAGTTCGCCATCCACCCGGTGGCGGGGCGGATGCCGGGGCACATGAACGTGCTTTTGGCGGAGGCCGGGGTGGACTACGACAAGCTGAAGGACCTCGAGGAGATCAACCCCGAGTTCCCCACCGTGGACGTGGCGGTGGTCATCGGGGCCAACGACGTGGTGAACCCCGCCGCCCGCCGTCCGGGGAGCCCCCTTTACGGCATGCCCATCCTGGACGTGGACAAGGCCAAGAACGTGATCGTCATCAAGCGCGGCCAGGGTAAGGGCTTCGCCGGGGTGGAGAATGAGCTCTTCTACGCCGACAACACCCGCATGCTCTACGGGGACGCCCAGAACGTCCTCACCCAGCTCACCCAGGCCCTGAAGAAGCTCTAGGGCTCGCGGGCTTCGGACCCGGGGAGCCTCCCCGGGTCCTTGCTTCTTGACGCCTTGGGGGGGGCCTGCTATAGTGCCTAATGCGGTCGGTCCGCGGTAGCTCAGCTGGTAGAGCGGCCGGCTGTTAACCGGTTGGTCGCAGGTTCGAGTCCTGCCCGCGGAGCCAGGTGGGGGCCTTAGGGCCCCCTGGGTCTTTTATTTGTGGGGCGAAACGGGTATAATCCTTCCTCGTGCGGCCTGCCGGGCCCGGAAGGGAGGTGGAGATGCGCAAGTACGAGGTGAACGTCATCCTGAATCCCAACCTGGACCAGAGCCAGCTCGCCCTGGAGAAGGAGATCATTGGCAAGGTCCTCGAGGCCTTTGGGGCCCGGGTGGAGAAGGTGGAGGAGTGGGGCCTTCGCCGCCTGGCCTACCCCATTGCCAAGGACCCCCAGGGCTACTTTCTTTGGTACCAGGTGGAGATGCCCGAGGACCGGGTGAACGACCTGGCCCGGGAGCTTCGCCTACGCGACAACGTGCGCCGGGTCATGGTGGTGAAAACCCAGGAGCCCCTCCTCACCAAGGCGTAGACTGTTTCCATGGCAAGAGGCCTGAACCGTGTATTCCTCATCGGTACGCTCACTGGCCACCCCGATATGCGCTACACCCCGGGGGGCATGGCCATCCTGGACCTCAACCTGGCGGGCCAGGACGTCCTGGTGGACGAGATGGGCCAGGAGCGGGAGATCCCCTGGTACCACCGGGTGCGCCTTCTGGGGCGCCAGGCGGAGATGTGGGGAGATGTGCTGAAGCAGGGTCAGCTCCTCTTCGTGGAGGGGCGGCTGGAGTACCGCCAGTGGGAGCGGGAAGGGGAGAAGCGGAGCGAGATCCAGATCCGGGCGGACTTCGTAGATCCCTTGGAGGGGCGAGGCCGCGAGACCCTGGAGGACGCCCGCGGCCAGCCCCGGCTCCGCCGCGCCTTGAACCAGGTGGTGCTCATGGGGAACCTGACCCGCGACCCGGATCTGCGCTACACCCCCCAGGGGACGGCGGTGGTGCGGCTCGGCCTGGCAGTGAACGAGCGCCGCCGTGGCCAGGGAGCCGAGGAGGAGAAGACCCACTTCATCGAGGTTCAGGCCTGGCGCGACCTGGCCGAGTGGGCTGGGGAGCTTAGGCGGGGCGATGGGCTTTTGGTCATCGGCCGTTTGGTGAACGACTCCTGGACGAGCTCCAGCGGGGAGAGACGCTTCCAGACCCGTGTGGAAGCCCTCCGCCTGGAGCAACCCACCCGTGGGCCTGAAAGGACCGGCGGAAGCAGGCCCCAGGAGCCAGGGCGCTCTGTCCAGACGGGTGGGGTGGACATCGACGAAGGACTGGAAGACTTCCCGCCGGAGGAGGATTTGCCGTTTTGAGCACGAAGAACGCTAAACCCAAGAAGGAGGCGCCAAAGCGCCCTTCCAGGAAGGCCAAGGTCAAAGCCAGCTTAGGGGAGTTTGACCTTAGGGACTACCGCAACGTGGAGGTTCTGAAGCGGTTCCTGTCGGAGACGGGGAAGATCCTTCCCCGTCGCCGCACGGGGCTTTCCGCCAAGGAGCAGCGCATCCTGGCCCGCACCATCAAGCGGGCGAGGATTCTCGGGCTTCTTCCCTTCACGGAGAAGCTGGTGCGCAAATAGGGGGTGGACATGAAGGTCATCCTGCTGGAACCCCTGGAGAACCTGGGCGATGTGGGCCAGGTGGTGAACGTGAAGCCCGGCTATGCCAGGAACTACCTCCTGCCCCGGGGCCTGGCGGTCTTGGCCACGGAGAGCAACCTGAAGGCCCTTCAGGCCAAGATCCGCGCCCAGGCCAAGCGCCTGGCCGAAAGGAAGGCCGAGGCCGAACGCTTGAAGGAGATCCTGGAGAATCTCACCCTCACCATCCCGGTGCGGGCGGGGGAGACCAAGATCTACGGCTCGGTGACCGCCAAGGACATCGCTGAGGCCCTCGCCCGCCAGCACGGCATCACCATTGACCCCAAGCGCCTAGGGCTGGAGAGGCCCATCAAGGAGCTGGGGGAGTACGTCCTCACCTACAAGCCCCACCCCGAGGTGCCCATCCAGGTGAAGGTGAGCGTGGTGGCCCAGTAGGGGCCAGGTCCCGGCAGGCCGCAAGGGGCCCCCAGGTGGGGCCCCTTAAGCTTTTTCCATGCGGCGGGTGCTCATCACGGGAGCGGGTAGCGGCATCGGCCTGGCCACGGCCAGGCTCCTTGCTGCCAAGGGGTACCGGGTCTACGGCGGGGTGCGGAAGGAGGAGGACGCTGAGCGCCTAAGGGCCCTGGGGGTGGAGCCCCTTCTCCTGGACGTGACCCGGGAGGAGGACCTCTTTGGGGCCCGGGAGGCTTTGGGGGGAGGGGGGCTTTTCGGCCTGGTGGCCAACGCAGGGGTGGCGGTGGCGGGGCCCTTGGAGCTGGTGCCCCCTTCCGCCTTCCGACAAGCTTTGGAGGTGAACGTCCTGGGGGTGCATGCCACGGTGCGGGCCTTCTTGCCCCTGTTGCGGGAGGGCGGGGGGCGGGTGGTGCTCATGGGCTCGGTTTCCGGCCTGGTGGCCCTGCCCCTTCTGGGGCCCTACGCCGCCAGCAAGTTCGCCCTCGAGGCCCTGGCCGACGCCCTAAGGGTGGAGCTAACGCCCTTTGGGGTGAAGGTGATCCTCTTGGAGCCGGGCTCCGTGGCCACCCCCATCTGGGAGCGCGCGGAACGGGCGGCGGAGGGCTACCTGCTCCCGCCTCCCCCCGGCACGGAAGGGATCTACGGGCGCTACCTGGAGGTGGCCCGGAGGATGGCCCGGAGGAACGCGAGGCGGGGACTTCCCCCGGAAAGGGTGGCGGAGGCGGTGCTCCGCGCCCTGGAAAGCCCCCGTCCCCGGGCCCGCTACCTGGTGGCCAGGCGGGATAGGGCCTGGCAGACCCTCCTCCTGCGCCTCCTGCCCACCCCCTTGCGGGACCGGCTCTTGGCCCGGGCCCTGGGGGTTTAAGCACCCCGTCGCGGCTTGCGCCACGACGGGGGCCCCAAAGAGGCCATCAGCACGCCGCTTTGGCCTTGGCCGATGGGGCAACCTTTGTGTGCGGACACTTAGGGGGCGAGCTTTGCGGCGGCCAGGAGGAGCACGTGGCCGTCCCGCCGCTCTAGGCGGGCCTCGAGGGCCTGCACCGGGAGGTGGCGGCGCAATACCGCCAGCACCTCGTCCAGCAACTGTTCGGCCAAGGCGGGGTCCATGGCCTCGGGTTCCATTTCCAAAAGCATCTCCAGGCGGCTTTCCACACCCATGCCCCCATCCTTGGCTTCCCAGGTCAGGCCCCGGTCATGGGCGGTTTGTGGTGGCGGTGGCCTGTCTGCCCTGGGCCTGGCGTATGCTTAGGGACGTGGAGTTCTGGGTGGAGGACCTTGGCCTTCTGCCTTACGGGGAGGCCTGGGCGTACCAGAAGGAGGTGCACCAGGAGGTGGTAAGGGGAAAGCGTCCCCCCACCCTCCTCCTCCTGGAGCACCCCCGGGTCATCACCCTGGGCCGGAAGGCCACAGGGGAGAACCTGCTTTTCCCGGAAAGCTGGTACCGGGAAAACGGCTTTGAGCTCTTTTGGGTGGAGCGGGGCGGGGACGTCACCTACCACGGCCCCGGGCAGCTGGTGGGCTACCCCATCTTCCCCGTGGGCCGGGAGGTGCGCCGCTTTCTGCGCCAGATCGAGGAGGCCATCGTGAAGGTGGCGGCAGGCTACGGCCTGGAGGCCTACCCCACCCCGGGGTACGCGGGGGTCTGGGTGGGGGAGGACAAGCTCTGCGCCATCGGGGTGGCGGTGAAGGAGGGGGTGAGCTTCCACGGCTTCGCCCTCAACGTGTCCACCGACCTCAACGACTTCACCGTCATCATCCCCTGCGGTTTGAAGGGCAAGGGGGTGACCTCTTTGGAGAAGCTCTTGGGCCGCAAGGTGCCCATGCCCGAGGTGAAGGAAAGGGTGGTGCAGGCCTTTGCGGAGGTGTTCGGCATGGCGCCCCGCTACAGGGAGGAACGGCATGAAGCCCAAGTTTGAAACGCTGGAGCTTTTGGCCCCCACGGGGGAGGTGATCGAGCTCAAGGTGGTGAAAAACGGCCTCGCCCAGGCCCGGCCCGAGCCCGTGGACCGCCACAAGCCCGCCTGGCTTAAGGCCACCCTGCCCACGGGAGCCAAGTACCAGGCCCTGAAGCGCACCGTGGAGGAGCTCAGGCTCCACACCGTCTGCCAGGAGGCCCTCTGCCCCAACGTGGGGGAGTGCTGGACCCACGGCACCCTCACGGTGATGATCCTGGGCAGCGTCTGCACCCGGGCCTGCAAGTTCTGCGCCGTGGACACGGGGAACCCCCGGGGGATCGTGGACCCCGAGGAGCCCCAGCGGGTGGCCGAGGCCATCAGCAGGCTCGGCATCCGCTACGTGGTCCTCACCAGCGTGGACCGGGACGACCTTCCCGATGGCGGGGCCGCCCACTTCGCCGCCACCATAAGGGCCATCAAGGCCAAGGCCCCCGGGGTCCTGGTGGAGGCCCTGACCCCCGATTTCCAGGGGGACCTGAAGGCGGTGGAGGCGGTCTTGGACGCAGGGCCTGAGGTCTATGCCCAGAACCTGGAAACCGTGCGCCGCCTCACCCCCAAGGTGCGGGATCCCCGCGCCGGGTACGAGCAGACCCTGAAGGTCCTGGCCCACGCCAAGCGCTACCGCCCGGATATCCTCACCAAAAGCAGCCTCATGCTGGGCCTGGGGGAGACCGAGGAGGAGATCCTCGAGGCCATGCGGGACCTAAGGGCCGCGGGGGTGGACATCCTCACCCTGGGCCAGTACCTGCGCCCCACCCCGGCCCACCTGCCGGTAGAGCGCTACGTGCCCCCTGAGGACTTCAAGCGGTACGAGGCTTGGGGGTACGAGCTGGGCTTCAAGGAGGTGTTTTCCGGGCCCCTGGTGCGGAGCTCCTACCGGGCGGACCGGGTCTTCCTGGAGGCCACCTCCCGCCCATGAGCCGCCTCTTCCTCCTGGACCTTCTGGCCCTCCTCCTCTTCGCTGGGGTGGGGCTTCTTTCCCACGGCCAGCCTGTAAACGCAGGGGGGCTTGCCCGGAACGTCCTCCCCGTTCTCTTCGTCTGGCTCCTCCTGGCCCCCTTCCTCGGCACCTACCGCCGGCCCACCTGGAAAAACCTCCTCCTCACCTGGGCCCTTGCCTTCCCTGCGGGGCTATGGCTTAGGCAGATGGTCCTGGGTGAGGGGTTTGGGGTGGGCTTTTTCGTCTTCCTCGCCGTGGCCATGGGCTTCAGCTTCCTCTTCTTCCTCCTCCTCCGGGGCCTCGCCAAGCTCCTCAGGCTCTGGTAAAAAGGGGGCATGGAAAAGGTCGCCTTCCTCGGTCTTGGGGCCATGGGCTACCCCATGGCCGGCCATCTGGCGAAGAGGTTTCCCACCCTGGTTTGGAACCGCACCTTCGCCAAGGCCCTTAAGCACCAGGAGGAGTTTGGCTCCCAGGCGGTGCCCCTGGAAGGGGTGGCGGAGGCCCGGGTGATCTTCACCTGCCTGCCCACCACCAAGGAGGTGGCCGAGGTGGCGGAGGCCCTCCTGCCCCACCTCCGCCCCGGCACCTACTGGGTGGACGCCACCAGCGGGGAGCCCGAGGGAAGCCGCAAGCTGGCGGAGCGCCTCCTGGAGCGGGACGTAGTTTACCTGGATGCCCCGGTCTCCGGTGGGACCATCGGGGCGGAAAAGGGCACCCTCACGGTGATGCTGGGGGGACCAGAGGAGGCCGTAGAGAGGGTGAAGCCCTACCTGGCCTACGCCAAGAAGGTGGTCCACGTGGGGCCCGTGGGGGCAGGGCACGCGGTGAAGGCCATCAACAACGCCCTTTTGGCGGTGAACCTCTGGGCGGCGGGGGAAGGGCTTCTCGCCCTGGTGCGGCAAGGGGTGTCCGCGGAGAAGGCCCTCGAGGTCATCAACGCCTCCTCGGGCCGCTCCAACGCCACGGAGAACCTCATCCCCGAGCGCGTGATAAGCCGCGCCTTTCCCAAGACCTTTGCCCTGGGCCTTTTGGTGAAGGACTTGGGCATCGCCATGGGGGTTCTGGACGGGGAAAAGGCCCCAAGCCCCCTGCTTCGCCTCACCCGGGAGGTCTACGAGATGGCCAAGCGGGAGCTAGGCCCCGAGGCCGACCACGTGGAGGCCCTGAAGCTCTTGGAGCGCTGGGGCGGGGTGGAGATCCGGTAGGGATGAAGGAGGGCCTGCAGGCCGCCTGGCCCATCGCCCTGGGCTACTTCCCCGTGGCCGTGGCCTTCGGTGCCCTGGGGGCCCAGGCGGGGCTTGGCTACCTTTGGATTCAGCTCACCTCCCTCCTGGTCTTCGCCGGGGCCAGCCAGTTCGCCCTGGTGGGGCTTCTGGCCCAGGGGGTGCCGCCCCTTTTGGCGGCCACCTTGGGCCTCCTCCTCAACCTGCGCCACGCCTTCTACGGCCCGGCCCTCAGGCCCTACCTTAAAGGAGGTCCCCTGGAAGCCTTCCTCCTCACCGACGAGGTCTTCGCCCTGGCCCTAAGGGCCCTCCCCGGCCTCCCCCCGGGGGAGCGGCGGGGCTACTTCCTGGGCCTGGGCTTAGGGGCCTACCTTTCCTGGAACCTGGGCACCTTCCTGGGGGCCTTGGGGGGGCAGGGGCTTCTCGCCTGGCCCGGGGTGGGGGAGGCTCTCGCCTTCGCCCTTCCTGCCCTGTTTCTTCTCCTGGCCCTGCCCCACCTGAAAAACCCCGCGGCCCTTCTCGCGGGCGGGGCGGCTTTGGCCCTCCACCTCCTGGGGCAGACCGCCTGGGGGCTTTTCCTGGCGGGGGTCATCGGGTTCCTCTGGCCGGGGAAGGGGGGGAGGCCATGACCCTAGCCCTCCTCCTCCTGGCCCTGGGCACCTTCCTCCTGCGCTTCCTGCCCTGGCGGGGGGAGAGGAGGGTGCCGGCGGGCCAGGCGGGACCCGCCCTGGTGGTGGCCCTTTTCCTGGTCTCCGCCTTCTCCCCCCCGCCTTCCCCGGAGTGGCTCCGGGCGGGGCTCGCCCTCCTGGGCACTTATCTGGGGCTTAGGCTCACCGGGAACCTGGGCGTGGCCGTCTTCCTGGGGGCGGGGCTTTACGGGCTTCTCGGGGCCCTGGGCTTTTAAAGGTCCGGTGGGGCAGAAGCCCCACCGGGAACGCCAAGGGACTCTGGGTTGGGTCAACGGTTCAGGATGTGGATGGCCTGCTTGTGGAGGGCCTCCGCCGCCTCCATGAGCCCCTCGGAGAGGGTGGGGTGGGCGTGGACGGTGAGCCCCAGGTCGGAGACCGTGGCCCCCATCTCCAGGGCCAAGGTGGCCTCGGCGATGAGCTCCCCCGCCTGGGGGCCCACGATGAAAACCCCGAGGAGGAGGTCGCTTTCCTCATCCCCCACCACCTTGATGAGGCCTTCCGTGGTCCCCAGGGTCAGGGCCCGGCCCGAGGCGGAGAGGGGGAACTTCCCCACCTTCACGCGGTAGCCCGCCTTCTTGGCCTCCTCCTCGGTGAGGCCCACCCCGGCCCACTCGGGGGAGGTGTAGACCACGCTGGGCACCTGGTAGTCGAAGGCGCTGGCCTTGCCCGCGGCGTTTTCTGCCGCCACCAGGCCCTCCCGCATGGCCTTGTGGGCCAGGAGGGGGGGGCGGGCCACGTCGCCGATGGCGTAGACCCCGGGGGCCGAGGTTTCCATGCGGGCGTTCACCTGGATGAAGCCCCGTTCGTCCACCTTTACCCCGGCCTTTTCCAGGCCAAGCCCTTCCGTGCGGGGCTTGCGGCCCACGGCCACCAGGATTTTGTCCACCACCAGGGTTTCCCCCTGGCCCCCCTGGGCGGGCTCCAGGGTGACGTGGAGGCCATCTTTCTTCTTCTCGTAGCCCACGGCCTTGGTGCCGGTGCGCACCCGGAGGCCTTCCTTCTCCAGGGCCTTGCGCAACAGGGCCGCGGTCTCGGGGTCGCCTGCGGGGAGGATTTCCGGCATGAACTCAATGAGGGTCACCTCCGAGCCCAGCCGGTGGTAGACCTGGCCCAGCTCGAGGCCCACCGCCCCGCCCCCGATCACCAGGAGGCGCTTGGGGATGCCCTCTTCCACCTTTAGGGCCCGGGTGGAGTCCCAAATGTCCTCGCCGAAGGGGAAGCCCTTGAGGGCCACGGGCTCGCTCCCCGTGGCCACGATGACGCTTTTTCCCCCGTAGCGCTCCCCGTTCACCTCGATCTCCTTAGGCCCCGCGAAGCGGGCGAAGCCCCGCACGAGCTCCACCCGGTTCCCCTTCAAAAGCCCCGCCACGCCCCCGGTGAGCCGCTTCACCACGCTCTCCCGCCAGGCGGCCAGCTTCTTTAGGTCCACCTCGGGGCTCGCCTTCACCCCGAAGCCCTCGGCCACCTTGAGGTGGTGGAGGGTTTCCGCCGCGTGCAGGAGGGCCTTGGTGGGGATGCACCCCACGTTCAGGCATACCCCGCCCACCTCGCCGGCCTCCACCGCCAGCACCTTCAGGCCGAGCTGGGCCCCCCGGATGGCGGCGTGGTAGCCTCCGGGGCCGGTGCCGATCACGATCAGGTCGTAGGTCTTCATGGGGTCCATCCTACATTTCCAGAAGGAGGAGCTCGGGGTTCTCCAAAAGCCGGATCACCTCGCGGGTGAAAGCCGCTGCCTCGGCCCCGTCCACCAGGCGGTGGTCGAAGGAGAGGGAGAGGTACATGATGTCCCGCGCCTCTATGGAGCCATCCGGCATCACCCAGGGGCGCTTGCGGATGGAGTGGACCCCCAGGATGGCGGCGTCGGGCACGTTGATGATGGGGAAGCTCATGAGGGCGCCCACGGAGCCGATGTTGGTGACGGTGAAGGTGGAGCCCGTGACCTCCTCCGGGGCCAGCCGACCCTCGCGGGCCTTGGCGGAAAGGTCGGCGATCTCCTGGGCCAGCTCCAGGATGCTCTTTCGGTCCGCGTCCCGCACCACGGGAACGATGAGGCCCCTTTCCGTGGCCACCGCCAGGCCGATGTGGTAGTAGCGCTTGTAGACGATCTCCTGCCTTTCCTCGTCCAGGCTGGTGTTCAGCATGGGGTACTTCTTCAAAGCCCGCACCACCGCCTTGAAGATGAAGGGCAGGTAGGTGAGCTTCACCCCCTGGCGCTCGGCCTCGGGCTTCAGGCGCTCCCGGAGGGCCACCAGCTCCGTGAGGTCGGCCTCGTCCACGTTCAGGGTGCGCACGGTGTAGAGGTGGCTCTGCCAAAGCCCTTGGGCGATGGTGCGGCGGATGCCCCTAAGGGGGACCCGCTCCTCCAAGCCCTCGTAGCCCTTGGGGGGGACGTAGCGGGGCGGGGGCGGGAAGCCGGGGACCAGGGCGGGAGGAGCCTCCCGAGGGGCCTCCGGGGCGGGCTGGGCCTTCCGCCTTTCCGCATAGGCCCGCACGTCCTCCACCCGCACCCGGCCCAAGGGCCCGGAGCCTGGCACCTCCTCGAGGGGAATCCCCAGCTCCCGGGCCAGCTTCCTGGCGGCGGGAACCGCCAGCACCCGGCCTTGGGGCCTAGCCTCTTCCTTGGGCTTGGTTTCTTGGAGAAAGGGATTTTTTACCACCACCTGGGTGGTGTCGGGCTTGAAGAGGGAGAGGTCCTCCTTTTCCTCCTTGGGAGGAAGCCCGGGTTCCACGATGGAGCGCTCCTCCACCGCTTGCACGGGGGGGGCTTCCTTCACCCCGGCCACCGCCTCCCCAGGTTCCGCCAGGAGGGCGATGGGGGCGTGGACCTTCACCACGTCTCCCTCCTTGGCCAGCTTCTTCAGGAGCACCCCCTCGTAGGGGGAGGGGAGCTCCACGGTGACCTTGTCGGTCATCACCTCCACGAAGGGCTGGTCCTTCTTGAGGTAGTCCCCTTCCTCCACCAGCCACTTGAGGATCTCGCCTTCCACCACGCTCTCGGCCAGTTCGGGCATCAGGATTTCCCTAGGCATAAGCCTCCTCAGAGGTCAAGGATTGCCAAAAGTTCTTCCCGGGCCAGGTTATGTGCCTGGGCGATCTCCCTCACGATCCCCGCCAGGGTACCCAGCTTGAGGGGACGGTGGAGGGGAATGGTCACATGGTGTTCCCGGTCCCCTTCCCGCCAGGTGAGGCGCAGGTGGCTTCCCGTCTGCCGCGTGACCCGGTACCCTAAACGGGAAAGGCGTTTGGCGAGCTCTTCTCCCTCCAGATCCTTGGGGAGCCTCACGGGGCCAAGACCTCCTCCCGTACGAAGTGCAGGCGAATGATCTTCGGGGCTTCTCCTTCAGGGAAGTGGCAGCGCACCGCGTCCCGGACCATCTCCTTCAGCTCCTCCCAGGTTTCCCCTTGGGTGAAGATGCCCTCCCCCAAAGCCCGGGCCACGTAGCCCCCTTCGTCCGCCTCTTCTACCAAAAAGATGAGCTCCCTGGGCATATCAGTAGTCTAGCGCCCGCTTGGCGGCGTTCAGGATGCGGGTGACGGTGGGCAGGTAGAGCTTGTCCTGGGCGTAGGGGTAGGGGGTGTCGAAGCCCGTCACCCGGATGGGAGGGGCGAGGAGCATGTCCAGGAGGTCCTCGGCGATGGTGGCCGCCACCTCGCTCACGAAGCTGGCGTGCCGGGGAGCGTCGGAGACCAGCACCGCCCTTCCCGTCTTGGCCACGGACTCCATCACCGCCTCGTAGTCCCAGGGCATGAGGGTGCGGAGGTCCAGGACCTCGGCGGAAACCCCAGCCTTCTCCAGCTCCTCGGCCGCCTGCAAGACCTCGGGCATCACCGTGCCGTAGCCGATGAGGGTGAGGTCCTTGCCCTCCTTCCGCTTGGCCGCCTTGCCGATGGGAAGGACATAATCCTCCTCCGGCACCTCCTCCTTCACCGAGCGGTAGAGGCGCTTGGGCTCGAGGAAGACCACGGGGTCCTCGTCGCGGATGGCGGCCTTGAGAAGCCCCTTGGCGTCGTAAGGGGTGGAGACGGCCACCACCTTGAGCCCGGCGGTGTGCACGAAGTGGGCCTCGGGGCTTTGCGAGTGGTGGTGCCCCCCCTTCACCCCGCCCCCGGAGGGCATGCGCACCACCAGGGGGGCGGTGAACTGGCCCCCGGAGCGGTAGCGGAGCTTGGCCACCTGGCTCACCAGCTGGTCAAAGCCGGGGAAGATGTAGTCGGCGAACTGGATCTCGGCCACGGGCCTAAGCCCGTGGGCGGCCATGCCCAAGGCGGCCCCCACGATGGCCGCCTCGGAGAGGGGGGTGTCCATGACCCGGTCGGGGCCGTACTTCTGCAAAAGCCCCTCCGTCACCAGGAAGACCCCGCCCCTCTTGCCCACGTCCTCCCCCAGGACCACCACCCGGGGGTCCTTGGCCATCTCCTCGTCCAGGGCCCGGTTCAGGGCCTGCACCATGGTCATGACGGCCATAGCGCGCCTCCTTTAGAGCTCCTCCCGGAGGAGGGCCTCCTGGCGCTTTAGGTGCCAGGGTTTTTCCGCAAGGACGTCGTCGAACATCCACTCGGGGGGTACGGCGCCCGCCTCCTCGGCCTCCTTCAGGCCCCGCTCCAGCTCGGCGCGGATCTCCGCCTTCAGGTTCTCCTCCCATTCCAGGTTCCAAAGGCCCCGCTCCTCCAGGAAGCGCTGGAAGCGCCCCAGGGGATCGCGCTTGCGCCAGGCCTCCACCTCCTCCCTGGGGCGGTAGCGGCTGTCGTCGTCGGCGGAGGAGTGGGGGCCGTAGCGGTAGACCCTGAGCTCCACCAGGCTGGGGCCTTCCCCCATGCGGGCCCGTTCCACCGCCTCCCGCACCACGTAGTAGGAGGCCAGGATGTCCATTCCGTCCACCAGGTAGCCGGGAATGCCGAAGGCGTGGGCTTTTTCGGCGATGGTGGGGCTATGGGTCTGGCGGCGGTAGTCCACGCTGATGGCGTAGAAGTTGTTCTCGGCGATGAAGACGGCAGGGGCTCCCTGCACCGCGGCGAAGTTGATCCCCGCGTACCAGTCCCCCTCGCTGGTGGCCCCGTCCCCGAAGGTGCAGACCGCCACCTGGCCCGTGCCCTGGAGCTTCATGCTGATGGCCGCCCCAGCGGCGGGGGGCACGTGGGAGGCGATGGGGCTGGCCACGGTGAAGTAGTTGAGGGCTTTGGAGCCCGGATGTTCGGGCATCTGGCGGCCCTTGTTGGGGTCGGCCTGGGTGGCCAGCATCTGGCCGAAGAGCTCCTTGGGGGGGATGCCCAGGGCCAGGGCCAGGCCGTGGTCGCGGTAGTAGGGGAAGACCCAGTCAAAGCCCCTCCGGATGGCGTGGGCGATGGCCACCTGGGCGGCCTCGTGGCCGGCCGAAGGGGCGATGAAGCTGGTTTTGCCGGTGCGGATGAGGATGGTGTAGCGCTCGTCCAGCATCCGGGCCGCCAGCATGTCCCGGTATAGGCGGCGTAGCTTATCCTCGTCCAGGTCCAGGGGGAAATCCCCCAGCCACTCCCCTTTCTCCCCGATGAGCCTTATGGGCTCGGGGGTGAAGGGCTGAAACCGGTGGGTATCCTTTACCATAAACCCTCCTTTTTCGGCGCTTTTGGCGCCCTTAGAGCCTGCCCTGGGTAAGGGCCTGGGGCTCCTTATAGGGGTGGGTGAGGTCCCACGTTCCCTTCGCCCTGAGTATACCCTGGCCCTAAAATGGGGAGGTGCGCCTTAGGGTGGTGGCGGTGGGCAAACCCAAGTTGGATTACGCCCGGAGGGGAGTGGAAGAGTATGCGATGCGCATCCGGAAATATGCTCCCCTCGAGGTCCACTTCGTCAAGGAAGCCCAGGACCTCCTGCCCAAGGCGGAGGGCCACCGCAAGGTGGTCCTGGACGAAAGGGGAAAGCTCTTCACCACGGAGGGCCTTTTGGAAGAGTTGGGGCGCTGGGAGGGGGAACGGGTGGCCTTTTTGGTGGGGGGTGCCGAAGGGTACCCGGAAGGGGTGCGGGGGCGGGCCGACCTCCTCCTTGCCCTCTCCCCCCTTACCCTGCAGCATGAGCTGGCCCTTTTGGTCCTCATGGAACAGCTTTACCGGATCCTCACCTTAAGGGCCGGGCATCCCTACCATCGGCCATGACCTACGAGGCCTTTGTAGCCCTGGTGGAAAGGCTTTGGGCGGAGGTTCCCGAGGCCTTCAAACGGGAGCTTCAGGGGGTGCACGTCCTGCCCCAGGCCAAGCCCGAGCCCGGGCTAGAGGGGGTTTGGCGGCTTGGGGAGTACCTGGACCCCGGGCCCCCCTCGGCCCTAGGGGGATTTGAGGGGCTGGGGCGGCACATCGCCCTCTACTACGGTTCCTTCCGAAAGGTGGCGGGACCGGGGTTTGACTGGGAGGAGGAGGTCTGGGAAACCCTCCTCCACGAGCTAAGGCACCACCTGGAGTCCCTTGCGGGCCGGGACGAGCTGGTCCAGGAAGACCTTAGGCGCCTGGCCGAGTTTCGCCGGGGCGGGGGGCCTGGGGGAGAAGGCCGTTAGTTTCTTCCTTTAAGGGGCGCCGCTCGGCAAACCCTCCCGCCAGGGGATGGTAATGGGTTACCTCGGGTTCGCCTTCCTGCCAGCAGAGGAAGACCACCTCACCCCCGACCCGGGCGGGGAAGTCCACCAGGCCGCGGTCCAGGTCCTTGAGGAAGACGCCCAGGGAGGCCAGGTAACGGGCGTCGGCTTCCAAGGAGCCCAGGAGGAAGCGGGCCTCCTCCTCCAAGGCCCTTCGTTCCAGCCCGCGGGCCTCGGGAAGCCGGGCCTGCACTTCGGAGAGCTCCTTCCGGGCCTGCCGCATCTGGGAGAGGACCCTCCGGATCTCGGGCAAGAGGGCATCGGCCTCTTCCTTGGTAAAGATGCGGGCAAACATACCTAGCCCTATCCTAGCACAGACGCTTTGGGAAATCTAAGCCTGGGATACTCAAGGATCGGACGCCCCGGTCCGGAGGGGGGACATGAGGGCTACCTCGCCCGCGCCGATCCTGACCCCCTCCACCTGGAGGCTGCCGTCGGGGAGGATGGCCTCCGCCACCCCCTCCACCACCCCCTTAGGGGTTTGGACCCGCACCCTGCGGCCCAGGGTGTAGGAGGCCTCCCGGTAGAGGGAGAGGAGGGTTTCCGGGCTTTCCAGAAGGGGGAGGAGGCTTTCCAGGTGGAGGAGGAAACCCGAAAGCACCTCCCGCCGGGGAAGGGGAGAGAACTCCCTCAAGGCGGCGGCGCCCTCGGGGGCCCAGTCCACGTTCACCCCTACCCCCAGGAGGAGGTAGGCCACCTCCTCCCCCTCGGCCTTGGCCTCCAAAAGGACCCCGGCCAGCTTCCTGCCATCGGGGGCCAGAAGGTCGTTGGGCCACTTGAGCCCCCCCACCCCCACCGCCCGCCAAAGGGCCAGGCCGGCGAGGAGGGGAAGGAGGCCCATGGAGGAGAGGGGAAGGGTGGGGCGGAGGAGGAGGGAGAAGGTGAGGCTTTCCCCCGGGCGGCTTTCCCAGCGCCTTCCCCGCCTTCCCCGGCCCCTTTCCTGGACCTCCGCCAGGACCAGGGCTCCCTCCTCAGCTCCTTCCTCCGCCCAAGCCCTTAGGACATCCTGGGTGCTTCCCACCCGCCCCAGGTACCGGTAGGGCCGGCCGAGGCGCCCTGGGGGGTGGAAGAGGTGGGGAAGGGGAGTGCCGGGCCGGATGCGGTAGCCCTTCCGGCTCATCTCCACGGGGAAGCCCTCGGCGAGAAGCCTTCTCGCTTCCTTGGAGACCGCTTGGCGGCTCACCCCGAGCCTTTGGGCCAAGGCCTCGCCGCTTTGGTACGCCTCGGTGAGGAGGTCCAGAAGCCGGGCCATGGGGCGGGGATCAGGCCAGCTCCACCTGGGAGAGGTCCCCCAGGATGAGGCGGTGGGCCCGGGGAAGCCCGTTGCGGCTTTTCACCTGGGCCCCCACCCCCAGGATGCTTTCCTGCAGGCGTAAGGCCACGTCTTCCAGGATGGCGTGGTCCTCGAGGATGGAGTACTCCACCTCCGAGCGCACCACCTTGGCCCCAGGCCCTAAGGAGGTGAAGGGCCCGATGTAGGCCCCTTCCACCACCGCTCCCTCCCCGATAAAGGCGGGGCCGATCACGGTGCTTTTCCGGACCCTGGCCCCCTTCTCCACCACCACCCGGCCGGTGAGCTGGCTTTCCACCACCTCCCCCTCCACCCGGGGTAGAAGTTCTTCCAGAAGGAGGCGGTTGGCGTCCAAGAGATCGGCGGGGCGGCCGGTGTCCTTCCACCAGCCCTCCACCTCCACCCCCACCACCCGCTTCCCCCGGTCGATGAGGCCCTGGATGGCGTCGGTGATTTCGTACTCCCCCCGGGCGGAGGGCTTAAGCCCCTCGATGACCTCCAGGACCTCCGGGGTGAAGACATAAACCCCGGCCACCGCTAGGTCCGAGGGGGGCTCCTTGGGCTTTTCCAGAAGGCGCACGATCCTTTCCCCTTCCAGCACCGCCACCCCGAACTGGCTGGGGTTTTCCACCCGCACCAGGGCGATCACCGCGCTCACCCCAGGGGTGAAGGCCTGGAGGAAATGGGCGATCCCCTTTTGGAAGAGGTTATCCCCCAGGTAGAGGACGAAGGGGCTTTGGCCCAGGAAGTCCCTGGCCACCGCCACCGCATGGGCCAGCCCCTGGGGCTCCTCTTGCAGGATGTAGCGCACCCGGTAGCCCGCAAGGGCCTCCCGGATGTCCTTTTCCGTTTCCGGGGAGACCACCACCCCGATCTCCTCTATCCCCGCTTGCAGGAGGTTTTCCAGGCCGTAGTGGAGGATGGGCCTTCCCGCCACCCGGATCACGGGTTTGGGCCTGGTGTGGGTCAGGGGGCGAAGCCTCGTGCCCCGTCCGGCAGCCAGAATGAGTCCTTTCACGCCGGGAAGTATACCCCATAAAATGAGAAGAAGGATGCCCAAGGCCTCCGTGCGTATGGCCTACGCCTACGACCGCCTCCGGGCCTATCCGCCGGAGGTGGCAGGCCGCATCGCCACCGCCATAGGGAACGCCCTGGGGGTGCGGGGGGAGGAGGCGGTGCTCCTGGAGCTAGGGGTGGGGACCGGACGCATCGCCCTGCCCCTCATCGCCCGGGGCTACCGCTACCTGGCCCTGGACAAGGACCCGGCCATGCTGGAGGTCTTCCGCCAGAAGGTGGCCGGGGTCATGCGCAAGGTACGCCTCTTGGAGGCCGATGCCCGGGCCATTCCCCTGCCCGATGAGAGCGTGCACGGGGTCATCGTAGTCCACCTCTGGCACCTCCTCCCCGACTGGCCCAAGGCCCTGGCGGAGGCCTTGAGGGTGCTGAAGCCGGGGGGGGTGCTTCTGGAGGGCTGGGATGAGATGGAGGCGGAGGAGGAGCGCCTGATCCAGGAAAGGTGGCGCTCCCTGGTGGAGGCGGAAGGTGTGGGGGTGGTGCGGGGCTTGCACAGAAAGCGCCTCGAGGAGGTGGAGGAAGCCCTAAAGCGGCTTGGCCTCAGGCCCAAGACCAAGCAGGTGGTCCAGTGGCGGGAGGAGCGCACCCTGCGCCAGGCCCTCGAGGCCCTGGAGGAAAGGCTTTACTCCTTCACCCAGGCGGTTCCCGAGGAGGTGCACGAGCGCATCATGCCTGAGCTCTGGGCCTGGGCGGAAAGGGAGTTTGGCCACCTGGACCGCCCCTTTACCCTAGAAAGGGGCTTCACCCTGCGCACCACCCGCATGGCCTAGCGCTGCCCGGTAAGGCCCTTTCTCAAGCCACATTTCGGGGTGTCTGGAGCTCCTGGGGCGGGAGGGGTCTTCCTAGCCCCGTATGCTGAAGGGATGAAGGCCATCCGGATCCCCACGCCCAAGGAGGGCTTGGTGAACATCACCCGCCAGGTGGAGGAGGCTTTGGCCGGGCATACTGGCTTGGTCTACCTCTTCGTTCCCCACACCACCTGTGGCCTCCTGGTGCAGGAGGGGGCGGACCCCGATGTGGCCCGCGACCTTCTCGCCCGCTTGGAGGAGCTGGCCCCCAGGGTGCATCCCAAGGACCGGCACGCGGAGGGCAACACCCACGCCCACCTGAAAAGCCTCCTCACCGGGGTGCACCTCCTCCTTCCCGCGGAAGGAGGAAGGCTCAAGCTTGGCCGCTGGCAACAGGTTTTCTTGGCGGAGTTCGATGGACCGAGGATGCGGGAGGTGTGGGTCAAGCTCCTCTGGCCGGCCTAGACCCAGCGCACCTCCTGCACGCTTTTCACGCCCTTTATGGCCTGGACCAGGCCCTCCCGCTCCCCGTCCTGCACGGTGAGGCGGAGGCGGATGCGGGCCAGGGGGCCGAGGATGCGGGTTTCCGAACCCAGGGCGCTTTTGCCCGCCTCGGCCACCACCTGCATCACGTCCCTCAGGAGCCCGGCGCGGTCCTGGGCCAGGACCTCGAGGGTGGCCACCTTCCCCCCCACCCCCTCCCAGTAGGCCCCGATGACCCGGTCCGCCTCCGGTCCCTGGAGGATGCGGCGCAGGTTGGGGCAGTCCGCCCGGTGGATGGTGACCCCCCGGCCCCGGGTGACGAAGCCCAAGATGGCGTCCCCCTTCATGGGCTCGCAGCAGGAGGCCAGGCGGATGGGGGCCTGCAGGTCCTGCTCCAGGCGAATCCCCCACTCGTTCCTGGGGGGGGCCTTGGGCTTTTCCGGCTTGAGAAGGACCTTGGGATAGAGCTTCTCCGCCACCTGCTTGGGGGTGAGGCGGTTTAGGGCCAGGGCCAGGTAGAGCTCCTCGGGGGAAGGGGTGAGGCCCAGCTTCCTGGCGGCTTCCTCCAGCTGGCTATCGCTGGGCTTGGGGAGGCCCCGGCGCTTCAGGTAGCGCTCCAGGAGGTTCTGCCCCCTCTCCAAGGTTTCCTGGCGCTCCTGGGTGCGGAAGTACTGGCGGATCTTGCTCTTGGCGCTCCGGGTCTTGGCAAACTCCAGCCAGTCCTTGGAAGGGTGGGCGTTTTTGGCGGTGAGGATCTCCACGATCTCCCCGTTTTGCAGCTCGTAGGAGAGGGGGACGATCCTTCCGTTCACCTTGGCCCCCACCATGTGGTGCCCCACCTCGGTGTGGATGTGGTAGGCGAAGTCCACGGGGGTAGCCCCCTTGGGCAGGTTGATGATCCGCCCCTTGGGGGTGAAGACGAAGACCCGGCCCCCGAGGAGGTCCCGGGTCACCGCCTCCACGAACTCCCGGGAGCTAGAGAACTCCTGCTGCCATTCCTGGATGNATTCCAGCTCTTCTTTTGGTTGCGTCTGGTGGTCCTGGAAGGGCGGGTGGCGGTGCTAAACCTCAAGCCCCATCACGAGCGGGTGGTGCGCCTCTTAGGGGTGGAGCGATATTACCTCCTGGAGTGAGAGGGGTGCGGAATGTGGGTTTGATTACTTTTTNGCTTTTAAGCCATGAAACCCGCCTTTTTAGCTCCTCGGGGTCGGTGAGGCCTTCCTTGTAAAGCCAGTGGGCAGCGATCCCGTACTCGGCCACGCGGTGCATCTTTTGGGTGCGGATCTGCACCTCCAGGGGAAGCCCTTCCAGGGCGATGACCGTGGTGTGGAGGGACTGGTAGCCGTTCGGCTTGGGCACGGCGATGTAGTCCTTGACCCGCCCGGGGATGGGCTGCCAGAGGGCGTGGACCAGGCCCAGCACGTGGTAACAGACCTGCTTTTCCCTCAAGGCCCTTCCTTCCTCCGTGAGGGCGGGCTTGGGGTCCAGGATGACCCGGACCGCCAAGAGGTCGTAGATCTGTTCCAGGGCCTTTCCCTCCCGCTCCATCTTCTTCCAGATGGAGTAGAGGTGCTTGGGGCGGCCCGTCACCTCCAGGCCTTGGAGCTGGGCCTGGAGGAGTTCATCCTTCCTTAGGGCTTCCTCCAGGACCGCCATGGCCTTTCGGATGATCTGTTCCCGGGCCTCCTGGGTTTCCCGGATGCGGGAAAGAAGGGTGTGGTAGGCCTCGGGGTGGAGGTAGCGGAAGGAAAGGTCCTCCAGCTCCCACTTGAGCTGCCCCATCCCCAGGCGGTGGGCCAGGGGGGCGTAGATCTCCAGGGTTTCCTGGGCGATGCGCTTTTGCTTCTCGGGGGGCATATGCTCCAGGGTGCGCAGGTTGTGCAGGCGGTCCGCCAGCTTCACGATGATGATGCGCACGTCCTCCGCCATGGCGATGAACATCTGGCGGAGGTCCTCGGCCCGTTTCTCCTCCCCCTCGAGGTTGGCCAGTTTGTAGAGCTTGCTGACCTTGGTCTCCCCCTCCACCAGCCTGCGCACCCCTGGCCCAAAGCGCCTTTCCAGCTCCTCGGGGGCCACCCCGCAATCCTCCAGGGTATCGTGGAGGAGGCCTGCCATCACGGTATCCGCATCCATGTGCAGGGAGGCCAGGATCTCCGCCACCGCCACCGGGTGGGTGATGTAGGGCTCCCCGCTTCTCCTGAGCTGGCCCCGGTGGGCCTCCTCGGCGAAAAGGTAGGCCTCCCGCACCTTTTCCCGCTCCCCTGCCGGGAGGTAGTCTAGGAGGGGTGCAAGCTTTTCCCAAAGAGCCGAGACGGATACCACCATTCTTCAGTGTAGCACCCTTAGGAGGTGAGCTCCATCAGGAAGGCGGACAAACTGGTTTTTTCCAGCAGGGCCACCAGGATGCGGCCCTTGCGGGGGGCCAGGACCAAGGCCTTCTCCCCCAGGAGGATGGCCGCAGGCCCCCGGGTCTGGCCCAGGCTTTTATCCAGCTGGTCCAGGGCCTGGACCAGGGCCTCCAGGGGCTCCCTGGGCAGGGGGAGGGCCTCCCCCAGGTAGCCCAGCACCTCCACCCCGGGAAGGCGCAAGGGGGCGAGGTCCGCCTCCAGGTCCATGGGAGAGGGTGCCTCCGGTGCCTTTGCCTGGGTTGGGGTTCTGCCCTGGTCGAAGATTCCCAGGAGGGCCTCGAGGTCCTCGCCCTTGATCTCCTGGAGCACGGCCTTGGCGGCCTCCTGCTCCCTTTCCAGTTCCCGCAGGAGGGCCTCCACCTGGCCCAGGGTCCTCTCCACCTGGAGGAGGCCTTGGGGTCCCAGCCGGGAAAGCTTTTCCTGGGCGCTTCTCAGCACCGGCAGAAGGGACCTCAGGCGGCGGCCCGTTTCGCTCTGGAACCCCTCGAGGCGGGCGTAAGCCTGGAAGAAGGCGGTGAGGCGCGTGGTGAGCTCCTCCCGCTTGGCCTCCATCCGCCGCTTCAAGGCCTCCAGGGCCCGGGCGATGGGGGTGGGATCAGGGAGGGGCTTGCCCTTTTCCTCGGCGATGGCCCGCAAGATCCCTTCCCCCCCGAAACCGCGGAAGCGCTCCGCCAGGGCCTGGAGGCGGGAGAGCTCCGAAAGGGCTTCCTGCCGAGCCTTGGCCCTGGCCTCCTCCAGGCTGGTTTGCAGGGCTCCCAGATCGGGAAGGCTTCCTTGGGCTAGGAGGGTTTCCGCCTCGGCCACCTTTTCCTTAAGGCCCAGGGCCAGGGCCTCGGGCTTTAGGGCCTCCAGGGCCTTGGCTGCCTCGGCGAGCTTGGCCCTTAGGGCGGCCTCCTCCCCCTGGGCCTTGAGGAGCTCGGCATACCGGGCCCGCACCTCGGGCAGCCGTTGGGGAAGGGCTTCCAGGGGAAGCGCCCTCAATTCCTCCAGAAGGGGACGGAAGGCTTCTCCCTTTTCCTCCAGCTCCGCCACCAGGGCTTCCTTTTCCTGGAGGAGGCGCTTTTCCTCCTCCGCCTTGCGCTGGGCCTCCCCCTCCAGGCGCCTGAGCTCCTCCTCCAGGGGAACGAGGTCGGGGTAGCCTCCCTCCTCCAGGGTTTCCTCCGCCAGCTGCAAAGCCTGTTGCAGGGGGAGCTTGGCTTCCTCGGGCAGGGAAAGGAGGCGCAGGGTCTCCTGAAGCTGGATCAGGCGGGCCCGCTTTTCCGCCCGCAGGTTTTTCTCGGCCTCCTGGAAGGCTTCCTCCAGGGCCTTGAGCTTCTCCCCCACGGGGGTGCCCGCATCCAAAAGGGCCTGGACCTCGGCGAGGAGGGGGCTTACCGTGGCCCTTTCCACCAGGGGGGCGTAGCGGCTTAAGAGTTCCTCCAGCCTGCGTTTCTCCTCCTCCAACTCCAGGGCCAGGATCCGCTGGCTGGCCTCCTGGGACAGGGCCTCGAGGTCCACCAGAAGCTCCCCTTCCAGCTCGGAGGCCTCCTCCACGGTGAGGAAGACGTCGGTGGGATGGGAGGGTGTTTCCGCCTGGGGTGGGGTTTCCGGGGGAGTTTCCTGGGTTTCAAAGACGATCTCCGGCAGGGTGGGGGCCTTGACGGCGCTGGACTCCAGGAACTTCCGTAGCTCCAGGGCCAGGCTCCGGGCCCGCTCCACCTCTGCCTGGGCCAGGATGCCCTCCCCCTGGGCCTGGCGTATGGTTTCCACCAGGCTCTCGAGCCTTCGCACCTTGGGCCCCCCCAGGTGGCGCACCCTTTCCAGGGCCTCCTCCAGGTGAGCCAGGTCCTTGGCCTGGCGCAGGAGGGCCTCCTCCAGCTTCTCCTCCAGGGCCTCCAAAAGCTCCTCTCCCTCCGCCAAAAGCCCGGGGTCTGGGGCCTGGCGCAGGCGGTTGACCAGGGCCCGGAGGCGGGCCACCTCCGGCCAGTCCACGTAGAGCCCGAAGCGCTTCAAGCCCTGCTCCAGCTTGGCCAGCCTGGTCCCTTGGTCTCCGATCTGGGCCAGCACCCCCTCCACCAGCCGCCGGGCCTCCTCCGGGCGCATGCGGGCCTGGAGCTCACGGTAGACCAAGCCCTTCAAGAGGTGAGCCCCATCCGCTGGGGTGAGCTCGGAAGGCCGTTTGCCCAGGCGCTTTAGCCCCTCCTCCAACACCGCTACGGCCCTGGTGCCTAGGTGAGGGTGGATGGCTTCCAGGATGGTTCCGTAGACGTCCAGCATCCCTACGCTCCTTTCTCCAGCCTAAGGGGTTCGCCGAAGTAGAGCTTTTGGTGGGGGTAGGGGATCTCGATCCCCTCCCGGTCCAGGCGGTTTTTGATGCGGCGGCGGAACTCCCGGGCCACCGCCCATTGCTGGGCGGGCTTGGTGTTGAAGAGGACGCGGATGACCACGGCGCTGTCGGCCAGCTCCTGCACCCCAAGGACCTGGGGGGGCTCGGTGAACTTCTCCTGCCACTCGGGGTCTTGGAAGAAGCGCTCCACCTCGTCCTGGAAGACGGGGAGGACCCGCTCCAGGTCCTCCTTGTAGGCCACGCTCACGTCCACCACCGCCCGGGCCCACTCCTGGGTCATCACCGTCACCTGGCGCACCTCGGAGTTGGGGATGAAGTGGACCCGGCCCTCCAGGTCGCGGAGCACGGTGAGGCGCAGGTTGAAGCGCTCCACCACCCCCCCCACGCTCCCGATCTGCACGATGTCCCCCACCCCGTACTGGTCCTCCAGGAGGATGAAGAAGCCGTTGATGAAGTCCCGGATCAGGTTCTGGGCGGCGAAGCTGATGGCCAGGCCCGCCACCCCCGCCCCCGCCAGCAGGGCGGTGACGTTGAAGCCCAGGTTGGAAAGGAGGAAGAGCCCCCCCAGGGTGAGGATGGCCACCTTTAGCACCGAGTCGGCCACCGCCCTCAGGGTTTTGCGGCGCACCACTTCCCGGGTGAGCTCCCCTTCAGGCTCGGGGAGGCGGGCGAGGAGAAGGGGGATGAGGCGGTAGCCCAGGAAGGTGAGGCCCACCACCGCCAAAGCCGCCAGTCCCCGGCTTCCCAGCCACTGGGCGAGGGCCTTGCCCCAGGTGGCCAGGGGCTCCAGGGGCCAGGCGAGGGCGTGGGCCAGGTAGCTTAGGGCCAACAGGGCCACCACCCCCCACCAGAGGAAGCCCAGGGCCCGGAAGAAGCGGTCGTCCCGCTCCGTGGGGGTGAGGCGCCCTAGGGCGCTTAAGGCCCTGGCTCCGTAGCGGCCTAGAAGCCAGGCCAGGAGGAGGGCGAGGGCTACGTGTAGGGCCACCATGGTGGGAGTATATCCCCGGGTATATTGGGGGCATGGGAGGTTATATTCCTGAGCCCACCTTCACCCTCGAGGGCTGGCACATCCTCCACGACTTCCGCCGCCTGGACTATCCCGCTTGGTTTGCCGCTTCTCCCCAGGAGCGTCAGGCGGCCTGGGGGGAGCTTTCGGAAATCCTGGGGGAGTGGGAAAAGGTGGAGGCGGAGGGCAAAGGGTCCTTCGGCGTGTACCAGGTGATCACCCCCAAGGCCGACCTCCTCTTCCTGAACCTTAGGGAGAACCTGGATGCCCTCCTGGAGGTGGAGGCCAGGCTCAACAAGAGCCGTTTCGCCCGCTACTTAACCCCTGCCTACGGGTTTTACTCCGTGGTGGAGCTGGGGAGCCAGACGGGGCCTTTGGACCCCGAAGCCCCCTACATCAAGCCCCGCCTCACCCCCCAGGTGCCCAAGGGGGGGTATGTCTGCTTCTACCCCATGAACAAGCGCCGCCAGGGCCAGGACAACTGGTACCTGCTTCCCGCCCGGGAGAGGGCCGAGCTCATGAAGGCCCACGGGGAGACGGGCCGCAAGTACCAGGGGAAGGTCCTGCAGGTGATCAGCGGGGCCCAGGGCCTGGACGACTGGGAGTGGGGGGTGGACCTCTTCAGCGAGGACCCCATCCAGTTCAAGAAGATCGTCTACGAGATGCGCTTTGATGAGGTCTCCGCCCGCTTCGGGGAGTTCGGGCCCTTCTACGTGGGCAAATACCTCACCGCGGAGGCCCTGGCCCGCTTCCTGGAGGTGGTATGAGGCTTTGGGCCTTTGGCCTCTTCCGGGTCTTGCCGGAATTCCGCCGCCTCGAGGCCGAGCTCCAGGAGCACCTTAAAGAGGAGTTCGCCCAGTTCCTGGCTCGCTGGCAGGAAAAGGAGGGCTTCCTCCAGGTCTACAGCCTGGTGGGGCTTTCCTCCGAGGCTGACTTCCTCCTCTGGCAGGGGGCCTCGCACCCCAAGGCCCTCCAGGCCCTGAGGAGGGAGATGCACCGCACCCGCCTCATGGGGTTTCTGGAGTCTGTGGCCCTTTACCTGGACCGGGGGGAGGGGGAGCCAGGGGAGGAGTCTCTGGCCCTTTTCCCCTTTGGCCTGGAGGTAGGCTCGCCCGAGGGAGCGAGGGTCTTCCAAGGGGAGGGGCTTTTGGCCCTCGAGGGGCCCTGGGAGGTGCTCTTTCCCCTGGCCCTGCGGGAAGGGGGGTACCTCGCCGCCCGGCGCACCCCCAGGGAGCTTCTGGACGAGCTTTAAAGGGAGGCCCAGAGGGCCAGACCCCCGAAGAGGAGAAGGCCCAGAAGCAGGGTGAGGAGGGCCGCCCGCCTCGTCTTGCGCAGGAAAAGGCCCAGGAACAGCCCGGTGAGGCTCACCAGGGCCAGGAAGAGGGCGGAAGCGTCCAAGGCCCACCGCCAGGCCCCCGGGGTGTCCCGGCCCTTGTGCAGGTCGTTTAAAGCGGCCACCAGGCCCGCCTCCGTGAGGGTCAGGGTGTAGGCCCCGCTCCTCGGGTCCACCTGGGCGTCGGCCCCGTAGCCGGGGGCGCGGAAGGAAAGCCACACCGCCCCCCCGCCCTCCCCGTGCTCCGCTACCCGGCCCCGCAGGCCCAAAGCCCGCAGGTCCTCCGCCAGGCGGAGCCAGTCCACGGCTTCCCCCTGCAGGTAAGGGGCTCCGGGAAGGGTGCCCGACGCCTTCCGCACCCGCCCCTCCCCGAACCACTCCGGGTGGTTCAGGGTGAGGCCGGTGAGGGCGAAGAAGAGGAGGGAGAGGAGGGCCAGCATGGAGAGGTAGAGGTGGAGGGTCCGGGCCCAGGCATAGAGCCGGGCCCGCAGGGGGCCCACCCCACCCTTAGCCCTTCCGGCGGTAATCAAGGACCACCTCCTTGAGTTCCCCCTGGAGGGGGTAAGTCTTCTGGAAGGGCTTTTCCCCGATCTCCACCCTTTCCCGGAAGAGCTCGTAGGGGCCGTGCTCCCGGGCGTACTCCACGCACACGTAGTAGGTGCCCTGGGCCACTCCCCTTCCCCGGTCATCCCGCCCGTCCCAGGCCACGGCGTAGCGGCCGGGAGGGCGGGTGGGGCCGGAAAGGGTGCGCATCTTTTCCAGATCTGCCAGGCCGAAGTAGCGCCTCAGCTCGTTCCACCAGCGTTCCCCCTTCCCGGGCATGAGGAAGAGGGCCAGGGTCCGGACCAGGTTGCCCCGCTCGTCCTCCACGTAGGCCGCCACGTAGGGGGCCCGGTAGCGGAACCCCCCGCCCTCGTAGGCAAAGCGGACCTGAAGCTCCATACCCTCAGGCCAAGCCTTTCCTTGAGCCTTGGCGAGGCCTAGGACCAGGGCACCCCCCAGGAGTTTTCTAAAAAGATTCCTGCGGCTATAGTAGCGTTTCAGCATGATTCCCTCCTGCATGTGGGCCGGTGAGGGGGCCTTGGGGGGTCAAAAGAAGCCCCCGGGCGCCAAAGGCCTGAAGTACCGGGAAGCCTTCCGGG
Source organism: Thermus tengchongensis (assembly GCF_021462405.1). NCBI lineage: Bacteria > Thermotogati > Deinococcota > Deinococci > Thermales > Thermaceae > Thermus > Thermus tengchongensis. The sequence goes on from NZ_JAKEDU010000008.1 coordinate 58,558, forward strand.
CCCAAAACGAAAAGGGCCTTGGCCAGGCCGTCGGCCAAAAGGGCGCTTGAAGCCTGGACCGTGGCCTGAAGGCCCTGGGCAGGTTGACCCACGCGGGGGTCCAGAAGGTGACGGCCCTTGTGGCGGATGCCGCTGGTGGCAACCCCGCCTTGTTCCAGGTGAAGAACGAAGATGGGCGGGGTGTTGTCGGGGCCGAGGGGCTGTTCCACCCCTACCTCCGCCTTCCCAGGGCCCAGGCGGGCCAGGTCCCCGCCCAGGTTCACCAGGGCGGACCGGGCCCCCGCCTGGATGGCCGCTTGGGTTGCTCGGTCGGCGATGTAGCCCTTGGCCAGGCCGTCCAAGTCCAGGGGAGCCAAGACCTCCACCTCATCTCCCCGGAAGCGCAAGGCTTCTCCGCCATGAAAAGGCGCCGGATGGAAGGCTCCTCCCGTGGCTTCCTGAAGGGCTAGGGCCGTGGCCAACACCTCCCGCATCTCCGGGCTCGGCCGACCTCCCCCTTGGCGGACCAGGCGGGTGAGCTCGCTTTCCCTGTGGCGGCTGAAGAGGCCCTCGAGCCTTTGCACTTCCCTCAGGATCGCCTGGAAGACCCTTTGCGCCTTCCACGGGGGTACGTGAACCTGAACCTCCAGGAAACTTCCCAGGATGCTTTCCCACCTGGCCCCGTACCGGCCCATGCCCTAAAGGGTAGGGGAGGGCGGTTAGGTGAGGGTTAGCCTGGCCCATAACCTCCGCCTAACCGCGGGGGGGCATACTGGAAGTGTGCAGGTTTTCCTCCTCGAGGACGAGCCCCGCCTGGGCCGGGCAGTGGAGGGAGCCCTTAAGGCCCAAGGCTACGGGGTGCGCTGGGCCAAGGGTTTGGAGGAGGCTAGGGATGCCTTCTTAGAGCTGGAACCCGACCTCATGGTGCTGGATGTGCGCCTGCCCGAGGATCCCGACGGGGGCTTCCGCTTCGCCCAGGAGGTGCGCCAGGCAGGGTACAAGGGGCCCATCCTGTTCCTCACCGCCCGGGATACCCTCGAGGACCGGGTCTTCGGCCTGGACCTGGGCGGGGACGATTACCTGGTGAAGCCCTTCCACCTGGAGGAGCTTCTCGCCCGGGTGCGGGCCCTGTTGCGCCGGGGGGCGGAGGCCAAGGCCAGCCGGGTGCGCCTAGGGCCTTTGGAGGTGGACCTGGCGGGGCGGGCGGTCCGCCACCGGGGCCGGCGGGTGGACCTTTCCCTTAAGGAGTTCGCCCTCCTGGAGGTCTTCCTCCTCCATCCTGGCCGTGTCTTCTCCCCGGAGGAGCTGGCGGAAAAGGTCTTTGGGGATGTGGAAAAGGTGGGGGCGGTGAAGGTGTACATCCACTACCTGAGGCAGAAGCTTCATCCGCAGGTCATACGCACCGTACCCGGGGGGTACCGGCTTGGCCATGAGCCTTAGGGCCCGTTTAGCCCTTTTCCTGGCCCTTTCCATTGGGCTTGCCCTCCTCTTTCAGGGGGCCTTGAGTTACCTGGCCTTCAAGCGCCTCCTCGAGGCCGACCTGGACCGCTCCCTCCTCTTCTTCGTGGGGGCCCTCTCGGAGGGCCGGAGGCCCCCAAGGGGCGAGTTTGCCTTCCGCCTGGTGCGGGGGGAGGAGGCGCACCAAAGTCCCAACTTTCCAGACTGGCCGCGGCTTACCCCAGGGGCCTATTGGCGGGAAGGGTGGCGGGTCTTGGTGCTGGAGGTGCCGGGGGGCACCCTCACCGTGGCCCGCTACGACCCGGGGGCGGTGGCCGCTTTGCAAAGCTTCCGCCTGGCCCTTTTGGGGACCGGGGGAGCGCTTACCCTGCTTTTCGCCCTCTTGGCCTCGAGGGTGGCCCAAGTGGCCCTCCGCCCCCTTTCCCGTCTCACCGAGGTGGCCCAAAGGGTGGCGGACTCCGGGGACCTCTCCCACCGGGTGGAAGCTAAGGGAAGCGGAGAGCTTAAGGCTTTGGCGGAGAGCTTCAATCACATGCTGGAGCGGCTCCAGGCTTTTCTGGACCGGGAGCGCCGCTTCACCCGGGACGCGGCCCACGAGCTGAGAACCCCGGTGGCCGCCGCCTTGGCCCAGGTGGAGGGGGCGGAGGCCGGGTACCTGCCCAAGGAGGAAGCCCTCCAGGCGGCCAAGGAGGAGCTTTTGCGCATGAAGCGCCTGGTGGAGGCCCTTTTGGTCCTGGCCCGGGAGGGGCGGGTGGAGCGGGTGGGGCTGGACCTGGCGGCCCTGGCCCGGCAGGAAGCGGAGGCCTTCCGCGTGCCCTACCAGGGGCCGGAGGCCCTGCCCTTCCTTGGGGACCCCCTCCTCCTGGCCCAGGCCCTCCGGAACCTCTTGCAGAACGCCCGCCTCCACGGGGAGGGGCGGGGGGTGGAGGTAGCCCTCCGGGAAGAGGGACAGGAGGCGGTCCTGGAGGTGCGGGACCAGGGCCCGGGGATGCCGGAGGAGGCCCTTAAGGAGGCGGGGAGGCCCTTCTTCCGGGCCTCAGGCAAGCCCGGGGAGGGGCTTGGCCTCTCCGTGGCCCAGAAGGTGGCCGAAGCCCACGGGGGGCGGCTGGAGCTCCTCGCCAACCGCCCTTCCGGCCTGGTGGCCCGCCTGCGGTTACCCCTCCCTACCGGAGGCGCTTCAGGGCCTCCTTGATGAGCTCCTGGGCCTTGGCCGAGGGGCGCTTGGCCAGAAGGTCCAGGACCACCCCTCGGGCCTGGCCCTCCTTGAAGCCCAAGGCGGTGAGGGCCAGGATGGCCTCCTCTGCCGCTTCGCTTTCCACCTTTGGCCCGGTGAGTAGGCTTGGGGGCACCTTCCCCTTGAGCTCCAGGGCGATGCGCTCGGCGAGCCTTTTGCCCACGCCGCTTGCTGCAGTGAGGAGCCTCAGGTCCCCCTCCGCCAGGGCCCGGGCCAGGAGCTTAGGCCCTAGGGCGGAGAGGAGGGCAAGGGCCGCCTTGGGCCCCACCCCGCTCACGGAAAGGAGGAGCTCAAAGAGGAGGAGGCTTTCCTCGTCGGGAAAGCCATAGAGAAAGAGGCCTTCCTCCCGAAGCTGGAGGTGGGTGTGGACGCCTACCTCCTGGCCTTCTTTGAGGCTTTGCAGAAAGGTCTGGGGGGCCTGCACCAGGAAGCCCACCCCGTTCACCAGAAGGAGAAACCCCCCTTCCTCCCTCTTCAGGACCGTGCCCCGTAGGTAGCGGATCATCGGCCCACGAACCTGGGCGGGCGCTTTTCCCTAAAGGCCCTTACCCCTTCCTCGTGGTCCTGGGTGCGGCCAGCCTCCCCCTGGAGGATGGCCTCCAAGGAAAGGGCCTCGGTGAGGGAAAGCCGGTAGGTTTCCAGAAGGAGCTTCCGGGTGAGGGCATAGGCCCGCGTGGGGCCTTGGGCCAGCTCTTTGGCCACTGCCAGGGCCTCCTCCAGAAGCCTTTCCCCCGGCACCACCCGGTGCACCAGGCCCAGGGCCAGGGCTTCTTCCGCCGAGAGCCTGGGGGAGAGGAGGAGGAGTTCCTGGGCCTTGGCCAGGCCCACCAGGCGGGGCAGGAGGAAGCTCATCCCCGAGTCCGGCACCAGGCCGATGCGCACGAAGGCAGTGGTGAAGGTGGCCTCCTGGGCGGCCAAGCGGTAGTCCCCCCAAAGGGCCAGGCTCATTCCCGCCCCCGCCGCTGCTCCGTTCACCGCAACCACTAGGGGCTTTTCCAAGGCGGCCATGGCCTCCACCACCCGGTTGTAGCGGCGGAGGTGGGCCTCGTAGTCGGGCTTTTCCTCCCCAAACTCCCCTAGGTCCTGCCCCGCGGAAAAGGCCCGGCCCGCTCCGGTGAGGAGGAGGGCCCGGACCCCGGGGTCCTCCTGGGCCTCCTTGAGGGCCTGGTAGAGCTCGTCCAGCAGGGCACCGGTTAGGGCGTTCAGCTTTTCCGGCCGGTTGAGGATGAGGATAAGGACGCCCTCCTGTCTCTCCTTCAGAACCATGGCCCTATTGTAAAGGTCCTAAAGCACCTACACCGCTTTTTGGTGTAGCGTAGATGAAGGGGTGTATGCCCCCTTCTTGGGAGGTAGGATGGAGCTCACGTTGGAAAGCCAAGGCTACCTGGAGGCCCTCTACCGGGCCTACCTGGAGGATCCCTTTTCCTTGCCGGAGGAATGGCGGCGCTACTTCTCTGCCCTCACCCTGGAGGGTTCCCGACGAGAACCCCAGGGGGACGGCCGAAGAACCACCCCCGCTCCCCTGGCCGAGACGGTGGACCTGGCCTTCCTCCTCAAGGTGGAGCGCCTGGTCCAGGCCTACCGGGAGCTGGGCCACCTGGCGGCTCGGATCGACCCTTTGGGGCGGGAACGGCCCAGGCCCAAGGAGCTTTCCCTGGAGGCCCACGGACTTTCCCAGGAGGATCTCTCTAGGTCCCTTCCCCCCTTCTTCGGCGCCCCCACCCTAGGGGATCTCCTGGGCCGCCTGGAGGCGGTTTACCTAGGCCCGGTGGGGTTTGAGGTGGTCCATACCGAGCCCGAGGAGCGGGCCTGGCTTCTTTCCCGCCTCGAGGCCCCCTGGCCCAAGCCTCCCCGCGAGGTGCGCCGGCGCATGTTGGAGCGCCTGATGCAGGCGAGCCTCTTCGAGGCCTTCCTGCAACGCAAGTACCTGGGGGCCAAGACCTTCAGCCTCGAGGGCCTGGAAAGCCTTGTTCCCCTTCTTCTGGAAGCGGTGGAGGAAGCTGCCCGCCACGGGGTTAGGGAGGTGGTCCTGGGCATGGCCCACCGGGGGCGGCTCAACGTCCTGGCCCACGTGGTGGGCAAGCCCTTCGAGCGCATCTTCCGCGAGTTCGAGGAGATCTTCCCCGAGGGCTACTCCGGGGATGTGAAGTACCACCTGGGCTTCTCCAACGACCTCACCACCGCCTTCGGGAAGGTGCACGTTTCCCTCAACTTCAACCCCAGCCACCTGGAGTTCGTGAACCCCGTGACCCTGGGGCGCCTTCGGGCCAAGCAGGACCGCTTCGGGGACCGGGAGCGGAAGAGGGGCTTGGCCATCCTGGTCCACGGGGACTCGGCCTTCATCGGGGAGGGCATTGTCCAGGAGACCCTAAACCTCTCCCGGCTTCCCGGCTACCGGGTGGGGGGGACCCTCCATGTGGTGGCCAACAACCAGTTGGGCTTCACCACCCTGCCCGAGGAGTACACCTCCTGCCGCTACCCCACGGACATCGCCAAGATGGTGGGGGCCCCTGTCTTTCACGTGAACGCCGAGGCCTTGGACGAGCTTTGGTTCGTCCTGCGCCTGGCCCTGGAGTACCGCCAGCGCTTTGGTAAGGACGTGGTCATCGACCTGGTGGGCTACCGCCGCCGGGGCCACAACGAGACGGACGAGCCCACCTTCACCCAGCCTTCCATGTACGCCCTCATCTCCAAAAAGCCCGAGCCCTGGAGGGTCTATGGGGATAGGCTCCTTGCCGAAGGGGTGGTGGCGGAAGGGGAGCTTAAAGCCAAGGAGGAAGCCTACCTGGCGAACCTGGAGAGCGAGTTCGCCCGGGTCAAGGCGGAGCCGGGCCCTGTGGTGCCCCACGGGCTTTCCGGGATCTGGCAGGGGTATGTGGGCGGGCCCGACCACCTGGTGGCCGAGGTGGACACCGGGGTGCCAAAGGAGGCGTTAAAGGATCTCCTCCTTCGCTTGAGCACCGTGCCCGAGGGCTTCCAGGTGCATCCCAAGCTAAAGCGGTTCCTCGAGGCCCGAAGGGAGATGGCCGAGGAAGGGCGCCCCCTGGACTGGGCCGCGGCCGAGGCCCTGGCCTTCGCCTCCCTGGCCGCCGAGGGGCACCGGGTGCGCCTCACGGGCCAGGACGCCCTCAGGGGCACCTTCACCCAGCGCCACGCCGCCCTCTACGACTACCAGACGGGCAGGCCCTATATCCCCCTGCAACACCTGGCCGAGGGGCAGGCGGAGGTGGAGATCCATAACTCCCCCCTCTCCGAGGCCGGGGTGCTGGGCTTTGAGTACGGGTACAGCCTGGACTACCCCGAGGCCCTGGTCCTCTGGGAGGCCCAGTTCGGGGACTTCGTCAACGTGGCCCAGGTCTACATCGACCAGTTCCTGGCCAGCGCCGAGGCCAAGTGGAACCGGCTTTCCGGCCTGGTCCTCCTCCTGCCCCACGGCCTCGAGGGGCAGGGCCCCGAGCACTCCTCCGCCCGGCTGGAGCGCTTCCTGCAACTGGGGGCCCAGGATAACCTCCAGGTGGCCTACCCCACCACCCCCGCCCAGTTCTTCCACCTCCTGCGCCGCCAGGTGAAGCGCAAAATCCGCAAGCCCCTCGTGGTCCTCACCCCCAAAAGCCTCCTCCGCCACCCCGAGGTGGTTTCCTCCTTGGAGGAGTTCGCTCAAGGGCGCTTCCAGAAGGTGATCCCGGAAAGGGTCAAGGGCGCCAGGAAGGTCCTCCTTACCTCGGGCAAGGTCTACTACGACCTCCTGCAGAAGCGCCGGGAGTTAGGGGCGGAGGACGTGGCCATCCTAAGGCTGGAACTCCTCTACCCCTTCCCCGAGGCCGAGCTTAAGGAGGCCTTGGGCTTCTACCCCAAGAAGACCCCGGTGGTCTACGTCCAGGAGGAGCCCGTGAACCAGGGGGCCTGGTGGTACCTCTCCGCCCGTTTCTGCGGAGAGATCTACGGCCACCCCTTCGGCGTGGTGGCCCGCCCCGAGTCCCCGAGCCCCGCGGTGGGCTCCTCCAAGGTGCACAAGCTGGAACAGGAAAGGCTTTTGGAAGAGGCCTTCAAGTGAGGAGGTAAGCGGTGCAAGAGCTGAAAGTGCCCTCCGTGGGTGAGTCCATTGTGGAAGTGGAAATCGGCGCTTGGCTGAAGCGGGAAGGGGAGAGCTTTGCCCAGGACGAGCCCCTGGTGGAGCTCATCACCGACAAGGCCACCCTCGAGCTCCCCGCCCCCTTTGCGGGAACCCTTGCCAAGATCCTGAAGGGCACCGGGGAGACGGCCCGGGTGGGGGAGGCCATCGCCCTCTTGGAGGCGGGGGCGCAGGCGGCCGCCCCGGCCCCCCAGGCCCCGGCGGAGGCGGCCAAGGCCCCCGAGCCCCTGGCCATGCCCGCCGCCGAGCGCCTCCTGCGGGAGGTGGGGGTGGCCCCTGAGGCGGTCCAGGGCACGGGCCTAGGGGGGCGCATCCTCAAGGAGGACGTGCTCCGCCACCTGGAGGCCCAAGCGGCTTCCGCTCCCGCGCCCACGCCGCCTCCTGCTCCGGCCCCCGCACCCGCTCCGGCGGCCCAGCCCCCCGCCGACCGCCCCTGGCGGGTGAGCGAGGCGGTGCCCATGAGCCCTTTGCGCCGCCGCATCGCCGAAAGGCTCCTTTTGGCCCGGCAGACCACGGCCATGCTCACCACCTTCAACGAGGCGGACATGTCCGCGGTCATCGCCCTCAGGAAGGAGCTGGGCGAGGCCTTCCAGAAGAAGCACGGGGTACGGCTTGGCTTCATGAGCTTCTTCGTGAAGGCCGTGGTCCAGGCCCTGAAGGAGATTCCTGAGCTGAACGCCGAGATCCGGGACAACACCATCGTTTACCACCGCTACTACGACATCGGGGTGGCTGTGGGCGGGGGCGAGGGGCTGGTGGTGCCCGTCTTGCGGGATGCCGACCGGCTTTCCTTCGCCGAGATCGAGCGCCAGATCGCGGACTTCGCCGAAAGGGCCCGCAGCAAAAAGCTCAAGCCCGAGGAGCTCATGGGGGGCACCTTCACCATCACCAACGGCGGGGTCTACGGCTCCCTGAACTCCACCCCCCTCCTCAACCCGCCCCAGGTGGGCATCCTGGGCATGCACGCCATCCAGGAGCGCCCCGTGGCCCGGGACGGCCAGGTGGTGATCCGGCCCATGATGTACCTGGCCCTCTCCTACGACCACCGCATCGTGGACGGGCGGGAGGCGGTCACCTTCCTGCGCCGGGTGAAGGAGCTGGTGGAAAACCCCGTGCGCCTGATGCTGGAGGTCTAGCGTGGAGGCCTACGACCTGTTGGTGATCGGGGCGGGCCCCGGGGGGTACGTGGCCGCCATCCGCGCCGCCCAGCTGGGGATGCGGGTGGGGGTGGTGGAGAAGGAAAAGGCCTTAGGGGGCACCTGCCTGCGGGTGGGGTGCATCCCCTCCAAAGCGCTTTTGGAGACCACCGAGCGCCTCTACGAGGCCAAAAAGGGCCTCATCGGGGCCAGGGTGGAGGGCCTCACCCTGGACCTTCCCGCCCTCATGGCCCACAAGGACCGGGTGGTTCAAGCCAACACCCAGGGCATCGACTTCCTCTTTCGGAAAAACGGCATCGCCCGCCACCAGGGGACGGCCCGCTTCCTTTCGGATCGGAAGGTTTTGGTGGAGGAAACCGGGGAGGAGCTTTCCGCCCGCTTTATCCTCATCGCCACGGGAAGCGCCCCCCTCCTCCCCCCCTGGGCAGAGGTGGATTTTGAGCGGGTGGTGACCTCCACCGAGGCCCTGAGTTTCCCCGAGGTGCCGGAAAGGCTCATCGTGGTGGGGGGCGGGGTGATCGGCCTCGAGCTCGGGGTGGTCTGGCACCGCCTGGGGGCTAAGGTCACCGTGCTGGAGTACCTGGACCGCATCCTCCCCACCATGGACGCCGAGCTTTCCCGGGCGGCGGAGCGGGTCTTCCGCAAGGAGGGGCTGGAGATCCGCACCCGGGTGAGGGTGCAGGCGGTGCGCCCCGAGGGGAAGGGGGCCCGGGTGGAGCTGGAGGGGGGCGAGGTCCTCGAGGCGGACCGGGTCCTCCTGGCCGTGGGCCGTAGGCCTTACACGGATGGCTTGGGCTTGGAAAGCGCTGGGCTAGCCACCGACGAGCGGGGCCGCATCCCCGTGGACGAACACCTCCGCACACGGGTGCCCCACATCTACGCCATCGGGGACGTGGTGCGGGGCCCCATGCTGGCCCACAAGGCCAGCGAGGAGGGCATCGCCGCGGTGGAGCACATGGTGCGGGGCTATGGCCACGTGGACTACTTGGCCATCCCCAGCGTGGTCTACACCCACCCCGAGGTGGCCGGGGTGGGGTACACCGAGGAGGAGCTAAAAGCGCAGGGCATCCCCTATAAGGTGGGCAAGTTCCCCTACTCCGCTTCGGGCCGCGCCCGGGCCATGGGGGAGACGGAGGGCTTTGTTAAGGTCCTGGCCCACGCCCAGACGGACCGCATCCTGGGGGTCCACGGGATCGGGGCCCGGGTGGGGGACGTCCTGGCCGAGGCCGCCCTGGCCCTCTTCTTTAAGGCCAGCGCCGAGGACGTAGGCCGGGCCCCCCACGCCCACCCCTCCCTCTCGGAGATCCTCAAGGAGGCCGCTTTGGCGGCCTGGGAGAAACCCATCCACCTTTAGGCAAAAGCGCGGCCCCGGCCAGGCACGCCTGGCCGGGGCTCGGTTTTTGCTCAGTTGGTTTTGACCAGCTCCAGGCGGTACTTGTTGAAGGGGCTATCGTCGGAGGCGGTGGGGTTGCTGGCGATAGTGTAGCTGGTCACCACCAGGTAGTAGGTGCCGCTTGCAGGCAGGGTAAAGGCGATTTCCGAGTCGGTGATCTGGCCCGGTACCAGATCGTCGTTTTCCGCCAAAACGTTCCCCTCAGCGTCCAGGAGGAAGAGGTAGGAGTCCAAGGTGCCGCCGAGGCTGGACTTGGCGTAGACCCGGGCCCGGATCTGGTCGCCTGCGGTTCCGGTGAAGGTGAAGAAGTCAAAGTCCCGGGGCTGGCCGAAGATGTAGGCGAGCTGGGTAAGGGTGCCGTAGGCGATGGGCTTGGCCTGGGCCAGGTTATCGTTGGGCTCGTAGGGGTCGGTGGGGTTGAGGTTGACCTCGGCGGCGTTCAGGCGCACCAGCTTGAAGTCGGGGTTGCCAGCGTGGGAGCCAGAAGTGGCCACCAAGGTGCCCACGAAGGTGCCCCGCTCCTCGGGGAGCCCGCCGGTGAGGGCGAGGTCGGCCCCGGCCACGTAGATGTCGTACTCCCCGGGGGCGATCTCGTAGAACCAGGCCTCGCCGTTTAGGTCGGTGCGGGCCCAGTAGACCGGGGTAGGGTCGGTGGGGTCGCCGGGCCGCAGGCCCTTGCCCCGCAGGATCACGTCCGCCAGGAGGCCAGGGAAGAGGCCGTTTTCGTTGAGGTACTCCACCTTCACCCGCACCACCGAGCCCTTGGGAGGTAAAGCGGCGCAGCCCTGGCGAAGCAGGTCGGCCAGGTTGCCAGCGTTCAGATGGCCCCAGCCCTTTTCCCGGGAGAAGCTTCTTTCCCAGGTGGTGGACTCCAGGGCCCGGCGCACCTGGTAGGGGGTAGCCTGCGGGCAGGCCGCCTTGACCAAGGCGGCGGCAGCGGCGGTGTAGGGGCCCGAGAAGGAGGTGCCGGAGATGAGGCCGTAGCCCCCTCCCAGCCAGGTGGGGTTGGCGAGGAGTACGTCCAAGCCAGGGGCAGCGCTGGACACGTGGCGCCCGTAGGTGGAAAAGTCGGTTTTGTTGCGGTTGCCGTCTGCGGCCACCGAGGCGATGAGGCCCGGGTAGCCCGCGGGGGTGCGCACTTCGTCCTTGGAGGAGTTGCCCGCGCTGGCCACCACCACCACGCCGTTGGCCAGGGCGTAGTCAAAGGCTTCCTTCACCAGGTTGCCGTAGCCCAGGCCGCCCCAGGAGTTGTTGAGCACCTGGGCGCCGTTGTTCACCGCCCAGACGATGCCCCGGGCCACGTAGAAGTCGCCCACGTAGCTGGGTTGGAAGATGGCCACCGGGAGGAACTTGGTCTTGGGGGCGAGGCCGGCGATGCCCTGGCCGTCGCGGGGAGCGCTCACGGCGGAGGCCACGAAGGTGCCGTGGTAGGTGTTGGCGGGGTCGTTGGCGGTGGCGAAGTTCACCCAGGCGGCAGGGTCCGTGAAGACGGTGTTGCTCACGGGGTCGTAGGCCTTGCCCGCCCAGTTGGCGGCCAGGTCGGGGTGGGTCACGTCGGCGGGATCGTCGATGATGGCCACCGTGACCCCTTCCCCTTCAAAGCCCAGGTCCCAGGCCCGCTTGGCGTCCAGGTGGCGGGGGTCCAGGGCGTACTGGGGGAGGGCGTCCAGGATCTGGTCCGCTGGGTTGGCGAGGGGCGAAAGGCTATCCGAGCGCCCTCGAGGGGCCTCCACAGGGTCATCCTTGGGAGGGGTGGCTTGGGCGAAATGGGGCTCGGCGTAGCGCACCCCCTTCGCGCCCCGAAGGGCACGGCTGGCCTTGAGGGCGTCCCCCGGGACCTGGAGCAGGGCCGCTTTCAGCTCGGGGATGCGGGCCAGCTCCTTGGCGCCGAGCTTCTTGATGGCTTCCTCAAGGGTAGCCTCGTCCTGGTAGCCCACCACCACCTGCCCCTGGAAGTGGCGGACGCCTTCGGAAGTGACCGTCACGCCGGGCGTGGCCGGGGAGCGGGTTTGGGCAGGCGGCTGGGAGCAGGCGCCTAGCAGGGCGGCGAGGCCGAGAGCAAGGGTCAAGCGTAGAGCCTTCATCTTCCCTCCTTACTGCCCGGTGGTGAAGTCAAAGACCTGGGTTTCCGTGCGGCTGATGCGGAAGGGGGCGGCGTTGTTGGGCCAGGTTTGGACGCTGTAGGCCGAGATGCGGTAGCCCTCTGCGGGGTTGTACTTGTAGGCGTAGCTCACGTAGAGCTGCCAAGCGTAGGTGCGGAGGGCCTGCAGGGCGGGGAGCTGGGCCAGGCCGTCGAAGTTGTAGGGCAAGGTGACGGTGCCCTGGGTCACGTCCACAGGTACGTGGTTGGGCTTGCTGGGATCATACACGCCTGCGGTGTCGGTGAAGATTACCAAGCCGCCCACGCCGGGGTGGTACCCGTAGACCACCGCTTCCCCGTTCGGGATGTCGTTATCCGGGGTGCCGAACTCCACCAGGAGGTTGTACCCGGCCAGGGTCTGCCAGGCCACGCTGTCCCCGGTGAGGGTGTCCCAGAGGACCAGGTTGTAGGCCGCCCCGTCCGCGCCGATGCTGAGTTGCGGGTGGCCGAGGGTGAAGTCGGGCGTCAGGGAGACCCCCGTGCTTTCGTCCGCCGGGCTCACGAGGGGGGCGAAGAAGGGAGGCAGGGGGGTGGTGGCGCTGGGAGCGCTTTCCGCCCGGTTGGCCCCCCGGGCCACCACCCGGTAGTAGTAGGTCTGTCCAGGCGTAAGGTCGGGGGAGGCGTCGCGGAAGTAGAAGGGGCGGTTGAAGGGGTTGGTGGGGCAGCTGGCGCTTCGGCTTCCGCCTACGGTGCCCACCCGCTGCCAGTTCACGCCGTCGGTGGAGCGCTCGATGTCAAAGGCAAAGGGGGTGGGGTTGGCGCTGGAGTAGCACCAGCGCACCTCCACGTAGAGGTTGCTCCCCGCCGGTGCGGCTTCCGGATCCAGGGTAAGCTCGCCCACCTCTCCCTTGGCCACCGGCACGGTGAGCTTGGCCGGGGCCTTCACGTCGTAAAAGCCCACGGCGCGGGTCAGGGTGATGGCGGTGGCGGCCACGCCCGTGGGAGCGCTCACGGTGTTGTTTTGTGAGGTGGCGGTGTTTCTAAAGGTAATGGGGATAAGGTAGTGGCTCCGGTTCTGGTTGAAGTCGTAGGCCACCACCTCCAGGTAGACCGTCTCCCCGCTGGCGCTGCCGAACCCGGCCACATTGCTTCCCGAAAGGGCTTGAGCGCCTGTGTCCTCCGTGTCTGTGAAGATGCGGCGGCTCCAGGTGGCGCTGTTGGTGACGAAGCCCGAGCCGGGGGTGCGGCCCAGGGCCACGTAGATGTAGCGCATGGGGCGGACGTAGTCCTTGGAGGTGTCCACCTGAACCCGGAAGGGGATGGTGTTGGTGAAGGTCTGGCCCTCGAGGGGCTGGGTGCCGTCTTGGGTGATGATCAGCGTGGGGGGTGTAGTTGTGGCGGTGGCGTCAAAGGCGGGCTTCTGGACCAGGGTCACCGAGGCCATTTCCGGCACCCGGATGCCCTCCATGACGCTGCCCGCCATGCCGGGCTTCTGGGCCTCGAGGCGGTAGACACCCGGCGATAAGTTGGTGAAGCTGAAGGAACCATCGCTAGCGGAGGTAGCCGTGGCTACCAGGGCACTGTTTCTATAAAGCCTCAAGGAGCTCCCTGCCACGGGGCCTCCTGCGTACTCGCTGACCAGAATTCCAGACAGGGTGTGAATGGCCATGGGGTCGTAGGTCACAGCGAGGCTCGAGGATCCCTTATTCCCTGCGGCATCGTAGGCGTTGACGGTGATGGTATTTTGGCCTTGCTGCAGGCTTATCTGGAACTGGAAGTTTACGGAGGTTCCTGGGGTGATGGCGATCTCTTGTTCAGCGCTGCCGTTGAGCTGGTAGGTCAAGCGCACCACCCGGGTGTTGTCCTGGGCGGTGCCCTGGACGGTGACCTGGGGGGTGTTCACGATGGCCCCGTCCTGGGGAGAGGAGATGGTGACAGTTGGGGGGGCGCTGTCGGGGGAACAACCGGTCAAGGCTAAGAGGGTGGCGGCGAGTAAGGTACCCAAGAGACGCGCAAGCCTCATAAGACCTCCTTTGTCAGGAACGTTATCCGTAGGTCGGATGGCCGATGCCTTTCCATAACAGCGTTTCACCTCCCTTTGGAAGCGCCTAGGCTACGACAAAGAGACTATATAGGAAACGCTGCGAAGGGTGTCAATAAGCACCCACACGCAAAGGTTGCCCCATTGGCCAAAGCCAAAGGGGCGTGCTCATGGCCTCTTTGGGGTCCCCGTCGTGGCGCAAGCCACGACGGGGTACTTAGTACGGGCAACGTTCTCCGGGGCACTCGTGCTCACAAAGGTGTATACTTATGCATGCCCCTTCGGGGGTAGACTAGAGGTCGGCATGAAGATCGTCCTGGCATACTCCGGCGGGCTGGACACCAGCATCATCCTCAAGTGGCTTAAGGAAACCTACGGGGCCGAGGTCATCGCCTTCACCGCGGACATCGGCCAGGGGGAGGAGGTGGAGGAGGCCCGGGAAAAGGCCCTGAGGACCGGGGCCTCCAAGGCCATCGCCCTGGACCTGAGGGAGGAGTTCGTGCGGGACTTCGTCTTCCCCATGTTCCGCGCGGGCGCGGTGTACGAGGGCTACTACCTCCTGGGCACCGCCATCGCCCGGCCCCTCATCGCCAAGTACCTGGTGCGGATCGCCGAGGAGGAGGGCGCCGAGGCCATCTCCCACGGGGCCACAGGCAAGGGCAACGACCAGGTGCGCTTTGAGCTCACCGCCTACGCCCTGAAGCCGGACATCCGGGTCATCGCCCCCTGGCGGGAGTGGCACTTCCGGGGCCGGCAGGAGATGATCGCCTATGCGGAGGCCCACGGCATCCCCGTGCCCGTGACCCAGGAGAAGCCCTATTCCATGGACGCCAACCTCCTGCATATTTCCTACGAAGGGGGGGTGCTGGAAGACCCCTGGGCCGAGCCCCCCAAGGGGATGTTCCGCATGACCGTGGACCCCGAGGAGGCCCCCGATGCCCCGGAGTACGTGGAGGTGGAGTTTTTCCGGGGGGACCCGGTGGCGGTGAACGGGGAAAGGCTTTCCCCAGCGGCCCTTCTGCAGCGGCTCAACGAGATCGGGGGGCGGCACGGGGTGGGCCGGGTGGACCTGGTGGAGAACCGCTTCGTGGGCATGAAGTCCCGTGGGGTCTACGAAACCCCAGGGGGGACTATCCTTTACCACGCCCGGCGGGCGGTGGAAAGCCTCACCCTGGACCGGGAGGTGCTCCACCAGCGGGACCAGCTCGCCCCCAAGTACGCGGAGCTCGTCTACTACGGCTTCTGGTACGCCCCCGAGCGGGAGGCCCTCCAAGCCTACTTTGACCACGTGGCCCAGGCGGTCACCGGGGTGGCAAGGCTCAAGCTCTACAAGGGGAACGTCTACGTGGTGGGGCGGAAAGCCCCCAAGAGCCTCTACCAGAAGGACCTGGTCTCCTTTGACGAGCTGGGGGGCTACGACCAGAAGGACGCCGAGGGCTTCATCCGGATCCACGCCCTGCGCCTCAGGGTGCGGGCCATGGCGGAAAGGCCCCAAGAGGGCAAAGCCCTCTCGGGGACCCCAAAGGAGGGGGAGCCCTATGGCCCATAGGACCTGGGGGGGCCGCTTCGCCGAGGGGCCGGATGCGCTGGCGGCCCGCTTCAACGCCTCCTTGCCCTTCGACCGGGCCCTCTGGCGGGAGGACCTCTGGCAGAACCGGGTCCACGCCCGCATGCTCAAGGAGGTGGGCCTCCTCACGGAGGAGGAGCTAAGGGCTATCCTTCAAGGCCTGGACCAGATCGAGGAGGAGATCCAGGCGGGCACCTTCCCCTGGCGGGAGGAGTTGGAGGACGTGCACATGAACCTGGAGGCCCGCCTCATGGAGCTCGTCGGCCCCCCTGGGGGCAAGCTCCACACCGCCCGTAGCCGTAACGACCAGGTGGCCACCGATCTCCGGCTTTTCCTCCGGGGTGCCCTGGACGAGCTCTTGGCCCTGCTTTTGGACCTGCGCCGGGTGCTGGTAAAGGAGGCGGAACGGCACCTGGAGCCCCTTTACGTCCTCCCCGGCTACACCCACCTGCAACGGGCCCAGCCCATCCTCCTTGCCCACTGGTTCCTGGCCTACTACGAGATGCTTTCCCGGGATGCGGGAAGGCTCAAGGACGCCCGGGAGCGCCTGAACGAAAGCCCCTTAGGGGCGGCGGCCCTGGCGGGGACGGGCTTTCCCATTGACCGCCATTACACCGCCAGGGAGCTTGGCTTCCATAGGCCCATGCGCAACTCCCTGGACGCGGTGGCTAGCCGCGACTTCGCCCTCGAGGTCCTCTCCGCCCTCAACATCGGCATGCTCCACCTCTCCCGCCTGGCGGAGGAGCTTATCCTTTACAGCACCGAGGAGTTCGCCTTCTTGGAGGTGCCGGACGCCTTCGCCACGGGAAGCTCCATCATGCCCCAGAAGAAGAACCCGGACATCCTGGAGCTCATCCGGGCCAAGGCGGGGCGGGTCCTGGGGGCTTTGGTGGCGCTTTCGGCGGTGGTGAAGGGCCTGCCCCTCGCCTACAACAAGGACCTGCAGGAGGACAAGGAGCCCCTTTTGGATGCCCTCGCCACCTACCGGGATAGCCTCAAGCTCCTCGCCGCCCTCCTCCCCGGCCTCCGGTGGCGGCGGGAGAGGATGGGACAGGCGGCGGAGGGAGGGTATGCCTTGGCCACGGAGCTCGCCGACTACCTGGCGGAAAAGGGCCTGCCCTTCCGGGAAGCCCACCACGTGGTGGGCCGCCTGGTGCGCAGGCTGGCGGAGGAGGGAAGGCCCCTCAAGGACCTGACCCTGGAGGAGCTTAAGGCCCACCACCCCCTCTTCGCCGAGGACGCCCTGCCCCTCCTCCGCCTGGAGACCGCCATCCACCGCCGCAGGTCCTACGGGGGCACGGCCCCCGAGGCGGTGCGGGCAAGGCTTCTGGAGGCCAAGAAGGAGGTGGGCCTTGACTGAGGTGAAAGGACTCGAGCTCTCCACGGTGGCCCTACCCGAGGTGCGCCCCAACGCGGGGGTGGAGCTCAGGAAGGCCAGGCTTTCCGATGTGGAGGCCATCTACTGGCTCATCCGCTACTGGGCGGAGAAGGGGCTCATGCTGGTGCGGAGCCACAGCCACCTCTACGAGAACATCCGCGACTTCCAGGTCCTGGAGGACGAGGACGGGCAGATCGTGGGCACCGTGGCCCTGCACGTCCTCTGGCGCGACCTGGCCGAGATCCGCGGCCTGGCGGTCCACCCCCAGCGGCAGGGCCAGGGCCTGGGGCGCTGGCTGGTCTTGGGGGCGGAGCGGGAGGCCCGGGACCTGGGGCTCCCCCGGGTCTTCGCCTGGACGCTTCAGGTGAACTTCTTCCGTTCCCTGGGCTACCAGGTGACCACCCGGGAGGCCTTGCCCCCCAAGGTGTGGAGCGAGTGCAACGCCTGCCCCTTCTACGAGAACTGCCGGGAGATCGCCGTCATCAAGGGGCTTTCCCCTGGGGCCTTCGGGGGCTAGAATGGCAGGAGTGAGGGAGCGCGCGGTTTTGGTCCTGGAGGACGGCACCGTCTACCACGGCTACGCCTTCGGGGCCCGGGGGAAGACGGTGGGGGAGGTGGTCTTCAACACCGCCCAGACCGGCTACCAGGAGATCATGACCGACCCCAGCTACCACGGGCAGATCGTGGTCATGACCTACCCCCACCAGGGCAACTACGGGGTGAACGTCTACGACATGCAGTCCAACCGCCCCTGGGTGAAGGGGTTCGTGGCCAAGGAGTTTAGCCGCATTGCCTCCAACCCCAGGGCCCAGCAGACCCTAGGGGAGTTCATGGAGTTCTACGGGGTGGTGGGCCTCGAGGGCATCGACACCCGGGCCCTGGTGCGCAAGATCCGCGAGGGGGGGGTGCTGAAGGGCGCCATCGCCCACGCCTCCCTCTACGGGGAGCCGGACCACGCCTTCACCCCCGAGGAGCTAGAGGCCCTGCGCCAGGAGGCCAAGGCCTGGACGGACATCGACGGCCGGGACATGACCCCCGAGGTCTCCACCCCTCTGCCCTACGCCTGGCCCACCCTAAAGTCGGGGCGGCGCATTGTGGTCATGGACTTCGGCATCAAGCACGCCATCGTGGAGAACCTGGCCCAGCAGGGGTTTGAGATCCTGGTGGTCCCGGGCAAGACCCCCGCCAGCCAGATCATGGCCCTGGAGCCCCACGGCCTCCTCATCAGCAACGGCCCCGGCGACCCCTCCATGCCCCGCTACGCCCACGAAACCATCTGGAAGCTCATGGGGCTTTTGCCCACCTTCGGCATCTGCCTGGGCCACCAGCTTTTGGCCCTGGCGGCGGGCGGGCGCACCTACAAGATGAAGTTCGGCCACCGGGGGGCCAACCACCCGGTGAAGAACCTCCTCACGGGGAAGATCGAGATCACCAGCCAGAACCACGGCTACGCGGTGGACATCGACTCCCTGAAGGAGTTCCGGCCCACCCACATCAACCTCAACGACGGCACCCTCGAGGGCATGGCCCATGCCCGCTACCCCGTCTTCTCCGTGCAGTACCACCCCGAGGCCGCCCCCGGCCCCCACGACGCCCTCTACCTCTTCCGCCGCTTCCTGGAGGAGGTGGAGGCCTTCCACGGGGTCACGGGGCTGCCCGTGGAGAAGCAAAGGGCAGACGGGCACGGGATCTAGACGCCCTCCGCGGCGCAAGCCACGGCGGCGGCCCTGAAGCCCTGGGTTGGCCGGGGCCCCCACCTTGGCGCAAGCCAAGGTGGGGTGGCCTCAGTAGTCCATCCCCCGGATGTTCCCCTCCTCGTCCACGTCGATGGAGAGGGCCTGGGGCACCTTGGGGAGGCCGGGCAGGGTTTCGATCCCGCCCATGTAGACCACCACGAACCCCGCCCCGAGGCGGCACTTGAGGTCCGTGACCCGGACCCTAAAGCCCTGGGGCCTTCCCCGGAGCTTGGGGTTGTCGGAGAGGGAGGTGGCCGCCTTGGCCATGACCACCGGCAGGGCCCCGCACCCTTCCTTTTGGGCGGCCTTGAGGGCCTTCTTGGCCTCCTCGCTCCACTCCACCCCCTCCGCCCCGTAGATGCGGGTGGCGATGGTTTCCACCTTGGCCTCGAGGGGCATCTCCAGGGGGTAAAGGGGGCGGTAGGCGTGGGGAAGCTCCAGGGCGTGGAGCACCTGTTCCGCCAATTCCAGGCCCCCTTCCCCGCCCCTGGCGTAGACCTCGCTCACGGCAAAGGGGAGGCCCCGCTCCTCGGCGAAGGCCCGCACCAAAGCCATCTCCTCGGGGGCGTCCGTGGGGAAGCGGTTGAGGGCGATCACCGGCTTGAAGCCGAAAAGCTCCACGTTCTCCACGTGCTTTTCCAGGTTGGCCAGGCCCCGCTTCAGGGCCTCGAGGTCCGGCATCTCGTAGGCGTCCTGCCCCCCGTGGTAGCGGAGGGCCCGCACCGTGGCCACCAGCACCACCGCCTCCGGCACCAGGCCCCCTGTGCGGGCCACCACGTTCATGAACTTCTCCAGGCCGAGATCCGTGGCGAACCCCGCCTCCTGCACCACGTAGTCCGCGAGGCCTAAGGCGAAGAGGCTTGCCCTCAGGGAGTTGGTGCCGTGGGCGATGTTGCCAAAGGGCCCCATGTGGACGAAGGCGGGGTTGCCCTCGGCGGTCTGGACCAGGTTGGGGAGGAAGGCCTGCCTGAGGAGGGCGGCCATGGCACCCACCGCCCCCAGGTCCTCGGCGTAGATGGGCTTGCCCTCGTAGGTGAAGCCCACGCGGATCTTGCCTAGGCGGCGCTTCAGGTCCTTGAAGTCCCGGGCCAGGCTCATGAGGGCCATGACCTCGCTGGCCACGGTGAGCTCAAAACCCCCCTCCCGCGGCACCCCGTGGGCCTTCCCCCCCAGGCCCAGGACGATGTGCCTTAGGGCCCGGTCGTTCATGTCGATGGCCCGCTTGAGCTCGATGCGCCGGGGGTCGATCCCCAAGGCGTTCCCCTGGTGGAGGTGGTTGTCCAAAAGGGCGTTCAGGAGGTTCACCGCGCTGGTCACCGCGTGGAAGTCCCCGGTGAAGTGCAGGTTGATCTCGTGCCGGGGCTCCACCCGCGCCCTGCCGCCCCCCGTGGCCCCGCCCTTCACCCCGAAGACCGGGCCCAAGGAGGGTTCCCTTAGGGCCAAGGCCGCCTTCTTCCCCAGCCGCCAGAGGGCGTCCACTAGCCCGATGGCGGTGGTGGTTTTGCCCTCCCCCGCCGGGGTGGGGGTGATGGCGGTAACCAGGATCAGCTTCCCTTTGGCCTTAGGGGGCTCCCCCAGCACCTTGGCCATGTGGGGGCCGTAGGGGTAGAGCCGGTCCTTGCCCAATCCCAGCTTGGCCGCCACTTCCTCGATGGGTAGAAGCGCTTCCTTGACGATCACGGGGTAAGCTTACCCCTCCTTCCCAGGGAAAGAAGTCCCGTCCTGGGGGCCCAGGTGCCAAAGCCTTTGCATCAGCTGGGGCAGGGGGATGGCCTGGACCTCAGGGGTAACGGGGTAGGTTTCCTCCCCCGGATAGACCACGAAAGCCGCTTGGGGCTTAAGATCCGCCAGGGCTTGATGGAAGCCCCGGGAGGGTTTGGGTTCCAGGCTGCGTTTTACCTCCACAGCCCAAAGGTTCCCTGAGGGAAAGACCAACAAAAGGTCGATCTCCGCTCCCGCATGGGTGCGGTAGAAGAACCCTAGCGCGCCCTCGGGGGCCACCCGGAGCAGGTTTTCCACCACAAACCCCTCCCAGCTGGCGCCTACCACGGGATGCCCTAGAAGGGTTTCCCAGTTGCCGATACCGAGGAGGGCGTGGACTAGGCCGCTATCCCGCAGGTAGAGCTTGGGGCTTTTCACCAGGCGCTTGCCCACGTTGGCCCCGTAAGGGAGAAGCCGCCTTAGGAGGTAAAGGTCTACCAGATAGTCCAAATAGCGGCTTACGGTTCTGCCGTCCAGCCCAAGGCTCCCCGCCAGGCGGGATAGGTTGAGGGTTTCCCCCTGGAGATGGGCCAGCATGGTGAGAAGACGGCGCAGAGTTTCCGCGGGCAGCCTTCCCCCTAAGGCGGGGATTTCCCTTTCCAAATAGGTGCGGAGAAAGTCTTGGCGCCAGCGAAGGCTTTCTCCGTCGTTGGGAGCCAGGAAGCTTTCGGGGAATCCTCCTCGGAGCCAAAGGCGCTCCAGCCCTTCTGTCACCTCCAGGGGGTCTAGGGGGGTAAGCTCCAGGTAACTGGCGCGTCCCGCCAAACTTTCCCCTGCCTGCCGGGATACCTCGGGGGATACGGACCCCAAAAGAAGGTAAAGGCCCGATTTCCTTCCCGCCCGCCTTGCCCGGTCCACCAAGCTTCGGAGCAGAGGGAAGAGCTCGGGCATCCGATGCGCCTCGTCCAGGATGACCAGGCGGTCCAGATAGCCTTCCAGGTAAAGCTCAGCCGCCGAAAGCTTGGCTCTATCCCTATCCGATTCCAGATCCAGGTAGTGAGCGTCAAGCTTTTTCCCTACCTCTAGGGCCAGGGTGGTTTTGCCCACTTGCCTGGCCCCGGTGAGCACCACTACCGGCACTTGGCGTAAACGCTCCTCCAGGAGAGGTTGGAGGCGACGGGTAATCACGCTTGAAAATCTAGCATCACGATGCCTGATTTTCAAGATTAAAAATCGCCCGGCGAGGGGCAAAACCCGCGGTTACCCCCCGAAAGGAGAAGGGCCAGCGTCCCGGGAAGCCTATCCCCGTGCTCCAGCACCGCCGCCAGGGGCAGGGCCCCGGTGGGCTCCACCACCTGCTTGGTGCGGGTGAAGAGGAGGCGCTCGGCCTCCAGGATGGCCTCCTCGCTCACGGTGAGGATGGCGTCCACCTTTTCCTGCAGGATGGGAAAGGTGTGCCGTCCCAAGGCCAGGGTCCGCACCCCGTCCGCCCGGGTCCTGGGAGCCTCGGGCAGGCGCACGATCTCCCCCCGTTCCAGGCTTCTTCTGGCGTCGTCCGCCCCTTCGGGCTCCACCCCCAGGACCAGGGTGGTGGGGGAGAAGGCCTTCACCGCGGTGGCCACCCCGGCGATGAGCCCGCCCCCGCCCACGGGGACCAAGACCGCCTCGGGGAAGACCCCAAGCCCCGCGGCCTGGGCCATGAGCTCCAGCCCCGCCGTCCCCTGCCCGGCCACCACCAGGGGGTCGTCGAAGGGGTGGAGGAAGGCGTAGCCGGTTTCCTCCTGGAGGGCCTTGGCCACCTCCTCCCGGTTTTCCACCCGTACCCCCCGGTCCACCACCTCGGCCCCGTAGGCCCGGGCGGCCTGCTTCTTGAAGGGGCTCGCGTCCTCGGGCATGACGATGAGGGCCTTCACCCCCAGGACCTGGGCGGCGTAGGCCACCCCTTGGGCGTGGTTGCCGCTACTGACCGCTAAAAGCCCCTTGGGCCTTTCCAGGGTGAGGGCCTTGGCCAGCGCCCCCCGGGCCTTGAAGCTCCCGGTCTTTTGCAGGTGCTCGGCCTTGAGGAAAAGGCGTTTGCCCAAGAGGTTGTCCAGGAGCCTCGAGGTGAGGAGAGGGGTGCGGTGGATGTAGGGGCGGATGCGCCGGAGGGCGGCGTAGATGTCGGCCAGTTCCATGGCCCCATCTTGCCTCACCGCACGGGGTGGACACCCCACCTTCCCCGCGCTAAAGTGGTAGGGGTATGGACTTCCTGTACACCTTGGTCATCCTTCTTTACCTCGGCGTGGCGGGGCTTTTGGTCTACCTGGTGCTGGTGCAGGAGCCCAAGCAGGGGGCGGGAGACCTCATGGGGGCTTCCGCGGACCTCTTTTCCGCCCGCGGCATCACGGGCGGCCTCTACCGCCTGACCATCCTCCTGGGGGTCATCTTCGTGGCCCTGGCCCTTTTGATCGGCCTCTGGCCCCGTTGACAAAAGCCTTCCCCCTCGGTACCATAGGCGTTGCCTGGGGCCGTGGCGCAGTTGGGAGCGCGCCTCAATGGCATTGAGGAGGTCAGGGGTTCGAATCCCCTCGGCTCCACCAGAAGCCCCCTGGGGAAACCCAGGGGGTCAGGCTTTTATCGGAGGGCCCTCACTCCTAGGAGGAGGAAAAGGAGGTTCGCCCCCCAGGCCCCCACCTCCGGGGGCAAAGCCCCAATCCCCGCCAGGGAGCGGCCCAGGAAGAAGGCCCCGTAGTAGGCCAGGGCCAGGACCACGCTGAGGCCCAGGGCCAGCCCCGTGCTCCGGCCGTACCTGAGGGCCAT
The DNA here is from genome assembly GCF_021462405.1 of Thermus tengchongensis. Lineage (NCBI taxonomy): Bacteria > Thermotogati > Deinococcota > Deinococci > Thermales > Thermaceae > Thermus > Thermus tengchongensis. Next base: position 81,213 of record NZ_JAKEDU010000008.1, read on the forward strand.
GGCCGCCGCCAGGAGGACCAGGACCAGGTTGGCCAGGGGCAGGGCCAGCTTGGAGTGGAACTCCAGCCGGGCCCGCCACTTCTCCAGGGGGGCCAGGAAGGGGTCGCGGATCTTGGCCCAAGCCTGGGAAAGGCTGTCCTGGCCGAAGCTGAAGGTGTCGGCGTAGTCGGCGATGGCCCGGGCCCGGGAGAGGTCCGACTCCACCTCCAGCACCTTTCCCTGGCTTACCACCCGGAACACCTTCCGGGTCTGGGCCAAAAGGTCCTGGGCGGTTTCCAGCCCCGGCACCTCCTGGAAGTCCACCCGGTAGAGGCGGTAGCCCTTCAGGGTGATCACCTTGTCCTCCCAGCTCCCCCTTTCAGCGAAGAGAAAGGTACCCTCCTCCCCCCGGAAGGAGGCGATGCGCACCCCCACCATCTCCTTGCGCTCCATGTCGAAGTCCTCAAAGTAGAGGCTTCGGCCCTGGCCGATGGGGATCTGCAGGCCCTTCAGGCGGAAAAGGCCCGCCCCTTGGGTGTGGATCTCGTCCCACCAGGCGGTGCGCACCCTTTCGTTGTAGTGGGGGACGAGCTTTTCCTGGAGGTAAAGGGCTAGGCCGCTTAGGAGGAGCCCCACCCAAAGGAGGGGTAGCGCCGCCCGCCAGAGGGGTATTCCCCCGGAGAGGAGGGCAAACTGGGCCCCTTCCGCGGAAAGCCTTCCGAAGACCAAAACCGTGGTGGTGACCAAGGCGATGGGGAAGACCTGGACCAGAACCCCCGGCACGTGGTAGGAGAGCCAGCGGGCCACCTTGGGGAGGGGTACCCCTTCCAGCCAGCGGGCCCCCGCGTAGAAGAAGCCGAAGAGATAGACGGCAGTGAGGAAGAGGAGGGCCAGGAGGAGGACGGGGAGGCTTTCCTTGAGGATGTGGCGGTAGAGGGTCATGGGAGGCGGCTGGCGTACTGGGCCAAGGGGGTGGTGCTGGGAGGCACCTTGGTGCTGGCCTGGACCTTACCGCCTTGGAAGCGCAGGTAAAGGCGGGCGCTTGGCCCCTGGCCCCTGAGGGTGGCCTTTCCTTCCTGGTAAGTGAAGCTTCCCAAGGCCAGGGCCTCCCGGTCCTTCAGGTTCACCACCAGGGTTTCCGCCTGAAGCCTGGGGCTATCCGCCTGCACCCTGCCCTTCAGGACCACGATCTCCTCGGCGAAGAGGGCCAGGGCCCTTTCCGCCTTCAGGCCCTTGAAGTCGGGGTTGCTGAAGGTGAGGCCGGTGAAGCGGGCCTCCTGCTTGGGGATGTCGTGGTCCAGGGTCTGGGCCAGGAAGGTTTCCCGCTGGGAGAGGAGCTCCACCCCCCGGGCCCGCACGAAGCTACCCTCCTTGTACTCGATGTAGCTCCCCTTAAGGCGCAGGCCGTTTTCGTTGTCGGTGAGGATGCCCCCTTGGGGCAGGGTGGTGATGCCGGTGTCCAGGTTGACCCGCTGGGGGCCAAAGGGCTCCACGCTGAAGGCGGCGAAGCGGGCCCCCAGGGCCAGGGCCAGGATCAGGGGGGCCACGGGCAAGAGGCGGCCAAGCCGGTTCATGCCAAGCACTTTACCCTAGGGTTCTGAGGAGCGCCTTAGGGCTCCCTTGGCGTATATTGTCCCCCGTGCGCTTCCTGCCCTTGGCCCTGGCTTTAGCCCCTCTCGTTCCTCCCCTGGCCCTCCTGGCCCCCTTGTTCCTGGGCTACTTGCGGCGGCTTGCCCCTTGGGCGCTGGGCCTTTTGGCCTTTTATGCCTTTTCCCTCCTCCTTCCTGCCCTGTTGGCCCCCGAGCCCCTGGCCTTCCCCCTGGCCCTGGGCCGGGTCCTTTATGTCCTGGGGCTGGTGGGGGCGGGGGTGGCCCTCTTTCGCCAGGCCCCGGAGCCCGCCCGGGCTCTCATGCCTTTGGGCTACGGGCTTTTCCTCCTCTACGGGAGCGCCCTTTTGGCCTCCTACCTGGTTTTTGGGGACAAGGTGGCCGAGATAAGGCTGATGCACCCCTTCCACAGCCCCGTGGGCCTGGGATTCTTGGGGGCCTTGGGGGTGCTCCTTGCGGTTTACGTCCGCTACCCCTGGCCCTTCCGCCTCCTCCTGGGCCTCTTGGGGGGGGTGGTCCTCCTCCTCACCGCCAGCCGCGGGGGGATGCTGGCCCTCCTTTTAGGGAGTGCGGGGGGGCTTCTTTTCCGGGGGCGGGGGCTTTGGGCTTTGGGGATGGCGGGGTTCCTCCTCTTCGCCGCCCTTTCCCTGGATACCCCCATCTCCCAGCGCTTCTTCCAGGCCCACCTCTCGGGACGGGAGGGGCTTTGGCTTCGGGCCTACGAGGTCTTCCAGGCTCACCCTTGGACGGGGGTGGGGCCTTATGTGCTGGGGGATTACCTGAAGGGGACGCTTTTGGGGGACTGCTTTCTCTTTCCCCTCCTCGAGGCCAAAGGCCTCGCCTGCCCGGACGGGCTCAGGCCCCTTGGGGGTCTTTGGACCTTCGCCCACAACCACCTCCTCCAGGCCCTGGGGGAAAGCGGGATCCTGGGGGCGGTGGGCCTCCTCCTCCTGGTGGGGGGGTTTTTGGCGGGGGCCTGGGGGGAGGGGCTCCTCTTCTCCCTCCTCCTGGCCTTTGCCGCCATGGGGATGACCGACAACCCCTTCAGCGTCCCCAGCCCTTTCCGGGGGGAGATCTTCTTCTTGGTGGGGGGGATGGCCCTGGCCCGGGGGGGGCGCCTTCCCGCCGCCTTGGGCTTCGCTGGGGCGGTGGCCCTCCTTTGGGCCCTGCCCTTCCTCTACCTGGCCACCCGGCCCCCCCTGCCCCCTCCTGCCCTCCTCTACGCCGCCATCCCGCCCGGGGAGGGGATGGGCTTCCTGCGCTTTTCGGGGGCCGAGGGGTACCGGGTGCAGGTGTGGCTCTGCGGGGAGAAAGCTTGTCAGCGCCTGGGGTGGGAGTGGCCGGGGGATCGGCGGGTGGCCTTCCCCTTCCCCCAGGACCTTCCCCCGGGGGAGTACCGGCTTCGGGTCCTCCTCTTCAGCCAGCACCGCCTGGCCCAGCGGCCTCTTTACCTTTGGGAAAAGGAGGTGGTGCGGTGAAGCCCTTAGCCCTGGTGGGCGGCGGGGCCCTCTTCGCCTTGGGGGTGGGCCTTGCCCTCTGGAGTCTTTCCCAAGCCTTTTCCGTGAGGTCTATGGAGGGTGAAGCTTGCGTGCCGGGTCCTCTGCCAGAAAGGGGGGAGCTTTGGTCCAACGGGGTGTTGGAGATTCCCCTTTGCCGCGAGGCGCAGGTGGGGTTTCTCCTCGAGGGCACCCTGGCCCAAGGGAAGGGGCCCCACGCCCTGGTGGTGGAAGGAGGCCGGGTGCTCTGGCAGGGGGAGGTGCGGGGGGTAGAGGAGGTCTGGGTGAGGGCCACGGGGAAGGGAACCCTGGCTTTGGCCTTCACCAACGACTTTTACCAGCCCCCCGAGGACCGGAACCTCTTCCTGCGGGCCTTGCGGGTGGAGCCTTAGCGGAAAAGGGTCAGCAGGGCTAAAACCACCCCGATGGCGGTGAAGACCAGGATGGCCTTGTTGAAGGCGGTGTTGATCTCCGTTCGGACTTCCATCCGGATGGCTTCCGCCTTTGCCGCCACCTGTGCGATCTGGGCTTGTAAGTTCTCCTCGGTTTTGGCGATGCGGGTTTCCAGGTCGGTGCGGACCTGGGTGATTTGGGCCTCCAGCCTCTCTTCGGTTTTGGCGATGCGGGCTTCCAGCTCGGCGCGGGTTTGCCCGATCTGGTCCTCCAGCTTCTCCTCGGTTTTGGCGATGCGGGTTTCCAGGTCGGTGCGGACCTGGGTGATTTGGGCCTCCAGCCTCTCCTCGGTTTTGGCGATGCGGGTTTCCAGGTCGGTGCGGACCTGGGTGATTTGGGCCTCCAGCCTCTCCTCGGTTTTGGCGATGCGGGTTTCCAGCTCGGCGCGGGCTTGCCCGATATGGGTTTCCAGCTCTCCCTTGATCCTCTCAAGGCGAGCCCCCAGCTCGTCCCTAGCCTGTTGGAGCTGGTTCTCCAAGTAAGCGTGCGCTTGCTGGATTAAGTCTAGCTTGTTTTCTGCGCGGGCCAGGCGCTCTTCCAGGAAGCCGATCCGGTTTTCCAGGTGGGCGCGGGTTTCCCTTAGCTCGGCCTTTACCTCTTCCCGTAGGGTGTCGATGCGCCGGGAGAGGTCCTGGACCAGGGGCGGGAGGACCTGGACCGTGGTCTCCACGATTCCCTCGAGCTTTTCCAGGCGCTCCAGGAGCCGGCCTTCCATCCTTAACCCCCAGTTTAGCGTAAGGACAGGCCGAAGGTCAGGCTCTGCCCCGTGGCCTCGTCGTACTGTCCCCGGAGGACGTTCTGCCAGCGGAGCTCATAGGCGAAGCAGCCGTCGTAGAGGCGGAAGGTAAGGCCCAGGCGGGTGAGGCCCTCCCCGTTTAGGCCCACCTCGGGGGCAAGCCACAGGGCCTGGCAGCAGGCCCGGTCCGGGAGGGGCATGGCGTAGGCGAGGCGCACCTCCTCGAGGCTCCCCCGCACGTAGGCCAGGCGGAAGTTCCCCAGGGCCTCGTCCCGGTAGCCCCCCTCCAGGCGGTCCAGGCGGTTCCCCAAGGGGTTTTCCAAGGTGTAGCCCAGGCTCCAGGGACCCAAGGCCCCCTCCAGCCGCAGGCGCTGGAACTCGTCCCGGTTCTCGTAGGTGAAGGGGGGCGTGGGGGTCAGGGGCTCCAGCCTGCCCGCGTAGGCCGCCCGCAGGGCGAGGTCCCCTTCCCGGTAGGCCAGCTCCACGCCGCCGCCCACCGCCAGGTAGGGGTCGTACCCGGCGAAGGGGTAGAGGGCCAGGAGGGCCTCGGGCCTCAGGGTGAGGGCCAAGGGGCCCTCCTGGAAGGTGTGGCGGTAGCCCCCTTCCAGGCCCAGGGTGAGCCCCTGGCTCCTGCCCGTTTCCGCGTAGCGCAGGAAGGGCCTGAGGGTGAGGCCCTCCAGGCGGAAGGTGGGGGCGTAGCGGGCCTCCAGCCTAGGGGTGTCCCGGTCCGGGGGGTTGGGGCTTGCGGCGAAGAGGAGGTCGTCCCAGTAGGCCCTTACCCCGGGGGCGTACCCGAACCGCACCTCAGCCCCCCGCCCTCCTTCCCTGAGGCCCAGGCGCAGGGCCTCTTGCGGGGTGCCGAGCCCCGTGGCCAGGAGGGTGAAGCGCCTCTCCCAGCGGCCGATCTCCTCCCCCGGCTGGGGCAGGGGGAAGTCCTGGAGGCCCACGGTCCAGCCCCCCGTGTCCGAGCTTGCCAGGACCAAGGGGCTTCTCAGGTCGGGCCTGCGGTTGGCGTTGGCGGTGGCCTCCCCCAAGGGGATTTCCAGGCCCCAAAGCCCCAAGGCGGCCTCCCCCCTAAGCTCCCCCGTGGCCACCAGGAAGGTGGCCTCCTCCATGCGCAGGCGCACGTCCTCCCCGCAGGGGCAAGGGGTGGCCAGGAAGCCCTTAAGCCTGGCCTCCTCCCGGGTGAAGGTGGCTTCTGCCGCCCGCACCCGGTAGGCGGGGCTTTCCAGGAGGACGCCCTCCCCCTGGAGGGGGGTTTCCAGGCGGAGCCTCGCCACCTGGGCCCTAAGCCGGCCCCGGTTCAGGCGCACCCCCTCCAGGGCCTTGCCCGAGAGGGCCTCGGCCTCCACCTGCCACCCCTCGGCCACCCCCTTCAGGCCCTCCGCCTGGAAGCTCCCTTCTGCCTCCAGGTAGCGGATGGCGGGGGCTTCCAGGTAAAGCCCCTCCCGTTCCAGGCAGGCCCGGCCCTCAAACACCAGGATCTCCCCGTCGTAGCTCATCTCCTCCCCGCCCAAAAGCCCCTCTTCCGTCTCCAGGGTGTAGGGCCGTTGCCCGCAGGGGCCTGCGAGGGCGAGGCTCACGCCTAAGGCGGTTGCCCAAAGCCACTTCACCTTCACGGGTAGAGTTTAATACCCTGCCCTTAGAGGGAGGTGTATCATGCCCTGGATGGAGAGCGGGATAAAGGCACAGACAAATCTAGACAACCTTAAGGAGAAGATTCGCACCCGGCAGGCGGTGGTGGGGGTGGTGGGCCTAGGGTACGTGGGGCTTCCCTTTGCGGTGGAGAAGGCAAAGGTGGGGTTTCGCGTTATTGGGGTGGACCAGAACCCTGCCCGGGCGGAAAAGGTGAACCGCGGCGAGAACTACATACCGGACGTCCGGGATGAAGAGCTCCGGGACCTGGTGGGAGCGGGTTTGATCCAGGCGGATACGGACTTCCGCCGGGTGCCGGAGATGGATGTCATTGTGATCGCGGTGCCCACCCCGCTTACCCGAAACCTCACCCCGGATCTCCGCTACGTGGTCCGCGTGACGGAGGCCATAGGCGAGCGGCTGCGTCCAGGCCAGCTCATCAGCCTGGAGTCCACCACTTATCCGGGCACCACGGAAGAGGTGATGCTCCCCATCCTCCAGTCCTCCGGCCTCGAGGTGGAGGAGGACTTTTTCCTGGTGCACTCCCCCGAGCGGGTGGACCCAGGGAACAAGCGGTACACCACCAAGAACACCACCAAGGTGGTGGGGGGCGTGGGCCCGCGTTCTTTGGACGTGGGCGCTTTTTTCTACGCCCAGACCATTGAGAAGGTGGTCACGGTCTCCAGCGCCAAGGCAGCGGAGCTGGTCAAGGTCTTTGAGAACACCTTCCGGGCGGTGAACATCGCTTTGGTGAACGAGCTGGCCCTTCTTTGCGATCGGATGGGGCTCAACGTTTGGGAAGTTTTGGACGCTGCCTTCACGAAACCCTTCGGCATCATGCCCTTTTACCCCGGTCCTGGCGTGGGTGGGCACTGCATCCCCATAGATCCCCACTACCTGGAGTGGAAGGCCAAGGAGTATAACTTCAACACGCATTTCATCGCCTTGGCAGGGGAAATCAACCGGAAAATGCCAGAGTTTGTGGTGGAGAAAGCCCTCCGGCTTCTGGCCGAGGCGGGAATTCCCGTGAAGGGGGCTAAGGTCCTGCTTCTGGGGGTGGCGTACAAGAAAGACATCGGCGACTACAGGGAAAGCCCGGCCATCAAGGTGATCGAGGGGCTGAAGGGCTTGGGGATGGAGGTCCAATACCACGATCCCTGGGTGCCCCGGTTTGCGGAAGGGGGGGTGAGCATGGAAAGTGTTCCCCTGACCCCGGAGCTTTTGCAAAGCCAAGACCTCGTGCTCATCACCACCGATCATTCGGTTTTCGACTACCCTTGGATACTGGAGCACGCTCCGCGGGTGTTGGACACCCGGGGGGCTACCCGTGGCCTTAAGCATCCCAAGGTGACCCTGCTATGATGCGATTCGCCCTCATCGGTGCCGCTGGCTATATCGCGCCCCGCCACCTGAAGGCCATGAAGGAGGTGGGGGGACAGCTGGTGGCCGCCCTGGACCCCTTTGATGCCGTAGGCGTGCTGGATAGCTTTTTCCCCGAAGCCCGGTTCTTCACCCATCCAGAAGTGTTTGAGGCCTTTCTAGAGGATGACCCTGTGGATTGGGTTTCCGTGGTGAGCCCCAACTACCTCCACGAGGCCCACATCCGGATGGGGTTGCGCCACGGGGCCCATGTCCTGTGCGAGAAGCCTTTGGTGATCGATCCTGCTTCCCTGGATCGCTTGGCGGAGATGGAAAGGCGCACGGGGAAGAGGGTCTTCACCGTGCTCCAGCTGAGGGTGCATCCCTCCTTGTTGGCCCTTAGGGAGCGCCTCCTGGGCGAAGGCGGGAAGAAAGAGGTAGAGCTTACCTACATCACCAGCCGGGGGCCGTGGTACCAGGAGAGCTGGAAGGCGGACGAGAAGAAGAGCGGGGGCGTGGCCACCAACATCGGTATCCACTTCTTTGATCTCCTTAGCTGGTACTTTGGGGGGATGGAAGCCCTCGAGGTCCACCTCCGCACCCCCACCACGGTGGCGGGCTACCTGGAGTTGGAGAGGGCGCGGGTGCGCTGGTTCCTCTCCATCGATCCCTCGGCGCTCCCCCAGGAGGCAAAGGCCCAGGGAAAGCGCACGTACCGCTCCATCCGCATCGAGGGGGAGGAGGTGGAGTTTTCCGAGGGCTTCACGGACCTGCACACCGAGGTTTACCGCAAGACGCTGTCCGGTGAGGGCTTTGGCCTAAACGAGGCCCGTCCGGGTATTGAGCTGGCGGCAAAGGTGCGCACGGCTGAGGTAAGCGTGCCCAGCCCAAGGGCGCGTCATCCTTTCTTGGGGTGAGCATGGAGTACTTCGTGCACGAGAGCGCCTATGTGGACGAGGGGGCCAGCGTGGGCCGGGGAACCCGCATCTGGCACTTCAGCCACATCATGCCCGGCGCGGAAATCGGCGAGGAATGCACCCTCGGCCAGAACGTGTTTGTGGCTAAAGGGGTGAAGGTAGGGCGGGGTTGCAAAATCCAAAACAACGTTTCCCTGTACGAAGGCGTGGTTTTGGAGGACTTTGTGTTTGTAGGCCCAAGCGCCGTGTTTACCAACGTCCGCACGCCGAGGGCCGCCTTCCCGCGCAACCGCAGCGAGGATTACTTGAAGACGTGGGTGAAGCGGGGAGCCACCATTGGGGCCAACGCCACCATCGTTTGCGGCGTCACCATAGGGGAGTGGGCCTTTGTGGCGGCGGGGGCCGTGGTTACCAAGGACGTTCCCCCCTATGCCTTGGTGGCCGGGGTACCGGCCAGGGTGGTGGGCTACGCCTGCGAGTGCGGGGTGCCTCTTAAGTTTGCCTCAGAAGAGGAGGGTGTAGAGGCGGTTTGCCGGGAGTGCGGGCGGCGGTACCGCAAGGAGGGGGAAAGGGTATGGAGGGTGGCGTGAGGGCGCGCATCCCCATCCTGGACCTTACCCCGGAGGTGGAGGCCCTGTGGGACGAGCTTATGGCGGCCATCACCCGGGTGCTCCGTTCAGGGCAGTTCATCTTGGGCCCGGAGGTGGAGGCCTTTGAGCGGGAGGTGGCCGAGTACCTGGGCGTGAAGCACGCCATAGGGCTCAACTCTGGCACCGATGCCCTGGTGATAGGTCTGAGGGCCTTGGGGATAGGCCCGGGGGATGAGGTCATCACCACTCCTTTCACCTTTTTCGCCACCGCAGAGGCCATCAGTTTAGCGGGGGCTACCCCTGTTTTTGTGGATATCGACCCGAGGACGTTTAACATCAATCCCGAGCTGATCCCCCCCGCCATCACTCCCCGGACCAAGGCCATTCTGCCCGTCCACCTCTACGGCAGACCGGCAGAAATGGATGCCCTACTGGCCATAGCAGAGGAGCATGGGCTGAAAGTGTTAGAGGACTGCGCCCAGGCCTTCGGGGCCACCTATCGGGGCAAGAAGGTGGGTACCTGGGGCCATGCCGGAGCGTTTTCCTTCTTCCCCAGCAAGAACCTGGGGGCCTATGGTGACGGGGGGCTTCTGGCCACCAACGACGATGAGGTGGCGGAGCTGGCCCGGATGCTTAGGGCCCACGGCTCGAGGCGCAAGTACTACAACGAGACGGTAGGCTACAACTCCCGCTTAGATGCTCTTCAGGCGGCTATCCTGCGGGTCAAACTGCCCCACGTGGACCGGTGGAATGCCGAGAGGCGGAAGGTGGCAGAGCGCTACAACCAGCTTCTTGCGGGGACTCCTGGGCTTGTCCTTCCCGAGGTGTCCGAGGGACACGTGTTCCACCAGTACACCGTGCGCGTCCTCGAGGGTCAAAGGGATAGGGTAAAGCAAGCCCTGGCGGAAGCAGGCATTGGTACCATGGTCTACTACCCGGTTCCTCTACACCGGCTTCCTGTCTATGGCTACTCTGAAGGTGTTTTCCCGGAGGCTGAGCGGGCTGCTACCGAAGTCCTTTCCCTGCCAATGGGTCCTTTCGTGGGAGTCAAAGAGCAGGAGAGGGTGGCTCAGCACTTGGGTGTCGCGCAATGAAGTTTTTTCTGGCACGCCCTTTGCTCAAGGGTTCTTTTATCCGAGGGGTGTTGGCGATAGCCGGGAGCACAGCCCTGGCGCAAGGGGTTGCGATTATTTCCTCGCCCATATTGACCCGTCTTTATGAGCCCAGCGATCTAGGTGTCTGGGGATTGTTTGTAAGCTATATTGCGGTAGTTTCAGCATTGGGCTCGCTGCGCTACGAGGTTGCGGTCGTTGCGGCCAAAGAGGATCAAGATGCTCGTCAGCTTGCTTCCGGCAGCCTATTTTTGGTTGTCGTAACTTCCTTCCTGGGGGCGCTTGTCTTTGAATGGATGAGGCGGGCGGATATTTTCGGTTTCTCGGCATTCCCGAGCCCAACCGCGGCTCTGGTCTTTTTGACCTTGCTTTTTACCGGCTTTGCCTTGGTGTTTCGCTATTACGCCATGCGTAAGGAAGCATTCTCTTTGATTGGGCGCTTCACGGTTGTGCAAGGATGGGCCAAAGTGGTCTTGCAACTGCTTCTAGCTCCTTTGGGAACGTTGGGACTGCTTCTGGGAGAAACATTTAGTCGCTTGGCGGGCCTCAGGCTGCTTTGGGGAGACCGCTCGTGCTGCAGAATTGGCGTTGATATCCGCACCCTGATTCGCTATTGGAGATACCCCGTATTTCAGCTTCCTTCAAGCATCTTGAATACCCTTGCCTCCTTCGCCTTGGTGCCCGTATTTGTGATGCTGTATGGTTCGGCAGTGGGCGGTGCCTTGGCCCTTGCGCAAAGGGTAGTGGGGCTTCCGGTGACCCTAATCGGGGGTGCGGTGGGAGATGTGTTCTACGGGCGTGCTGCTTCCTTGCTGCGTGAGGACCCCAAGCGGATAGTGGGGTTGTTCCTAGGGGTTTCCTTGAGGCTAGGTGTGTTAGGCTTCTTTCTGGGGGCAGCTGTGTGGTTTCTAGCTCCGAAAGTGACCCCCTGGTTGTTTGGCCCAGGATGGAAGCTTGCCGGCGATATGATGGGTGTCATGGGGCCCTGGATGGCGGCCCAGCTGGCGGTTAGCCCGGTGAGCCGACTGGTGTTTCTTACCTCTCGGGCATGGTTGAAGTTGGTATACGATACCTTCTCCTTATTGGTGGTGACCAGCCCAATATGGCTGTGGAACCTCAGTAGACCCGAGGATGCCTTGAAAAAGGTATCGCTTCTAATGGTTAGCGCTTATATGGTGTATTTCTTCATACTACTTGCGATGGCTATTCGAATGGGATTGCTGAGATTAGAAGATGGAGATGGTTCTTAGACCCCACATTCCGCACTCCTCCCACCCCCTAGTAGGATTTTGGGGTGGCAGAGACTCCCGACCTGCAGGTGTACGACCTCGGCCACCTGGACTTGGTGGCCGGCATCCTGGACCGCATCGGACTGGTATCCCTGGTGGACAGGCGGGTAGGTCCCCGCCCGGGGGAGAAGGTGAGCACGGGGGTAGCCTTGAAGGCCGCGGTCCTCAACGCCCTGGGCTTCCTTTCCTCCCCCCTTTACCTCTTCGGCCACTTCTGGGAGGGCAAGCCCACGGAGTGGCTCTTGGGGAAGGGCATCACCCCGGACCTCCTCAACGACGACCGCATGGGGCGGATGCTGGACAGCCTGTATGCGGTGGGGGTGACGGAGCTCTTCCTGGAGGTGGCCAAGGAGGCCCACCGGGCCTTTGCCTTCCCGGTGCGGGCCTTGCACGGGGACAGGGTTCCACGTGCACGGGAGGGGTGATGGGCCTGGTTTGCAGGGACACGGGGGGCATCCCCCTGCTCTTCCCTCCTGAGGACAGGAATGCCACGGACCGCAAGACCCTGGTGGACCTGGTGTCCCGGTACCGGCAAGCCTTGGATCCTGCGGGTGCCGGCCACATT
>NZ_JAKEDU010000009.1 GCF_021462405.1 Thermus tengchongensis
CCCGCTCCACCTCCAGCCCCCAGGCTTATGCCTGGGGGTTTGTTTTTTTATCCCTTGCCCTCTGGCCGTAGGACGTAGTATGGTGGCCCAAAGGGGGAAAGGCATGAAGCTACTGGACAACTATGGGCGCGTTATCAAAGACCTTCGCATCTCCGTTACCCCCCGGTGCAACCTGCACTGCCTTTACTGCCACCCCCTGGGCCTGGAGATGGCCGAGCCCCCAGGCACCCTAACGGTGCAGGAGGTGGACCACTTCCTCGAGGCCGCCTCCCTTCTTGGCCTTTCCGCCGTGCGCTTCACGGGTGGGGAACCCTTGGTGCGCAAGGAGCTTCCCCAGATGATCGAGCGGGCCCGGAGCAAGGAGGGCATTGAGGACGTGGCCATCACCACCAACGGCCTCCTCTTCGCCAAAAGGGCCAAGGAGCTGGTACAAGCAGGCCTGAACCGGGTGAACATCTCCTTGGACGCCATCACCCCCGAGGTCTTCACCCGCATCACCCGGGGCGGGAAGGTGGAGCGGGTTTTGGAGGCCATAGAAACCGCCTTGGAGCTGGGCCTCCACCCGGTAAAGCTCAACGCCGTGATCATCCGGGGGATGAACGAGGAGGAGGTGGTGCCCCTGGCCCGCCTCTCCCTGGAGCGCCCTTTGCACGTGCGCTACATCGAGTACATGCACCTGGACAACTCCGACCCCGAGGAGTACCGCCGCCGCTTTGTGCCCGGGAAGGAGATCCGGGCGCGGATCGAGGCGGTCTTTGGCCCCTTGGAACCCGTCCCCCACGACCCCACCTCCCCAGCCCGGGTCTTCCGAATCCCGGGGGCGGTGGGCACCCTGGGGTTCATCAACCCCGTCACCGAGCCCTTTTGCAGCAACTGCTCCCGGCTCCGCCTCACCTCCGACAAAAAGCTTCGGCCTTGCCTGCTCACCGACCTGGAGATGGACATCTCCTGGGCCTTTGCCGCAGAGGAGCCGGTGGAGGCCTTGGTGGATGCCATCCTCATCGCCACCAACCGCAAGCCCGCCTTCGGCAACACTCTCCCCACCTTAAGGAAGCGGGTCATGCTGGGGATCGGCGGATAGCCTGGAAGGTGGCCAGGACCACTAGAAACGCCCCGAGGCCACCCAAAAAGCCCAGCCTTTCTCCCAAGACAGCGAAGGCAAAAAGGGTAGCCCAGACGGGTTCCAAGGTGTAAAGGATGGCCGCCTGGGGCGCAGGCACGTACCTCTGTCCCCAGGTCTGGAGCCAGGTGGTGAGGGCCGTGGCCACCACCCCCAGGTAAAGGACGGCACCCCAGGGTATCCCTTCCCATCTCACCCCCTCCCAAAGGGCCCAGGGCAGGGCAAGAAGCGCCGTGCCAAAGATCTGGACCGCCGTGAGGGGCAAGGAGGGGAAGGCCTTGGCGTGCACCTCGAGGCGCACGATGTATAGAGCGTAGGTGAATGCGGTGAGGAGGGTCCAGAGATCCCCCACGTTCAAGGGGGGCTGCCGGGGATCGTAGGAAAGAAACCCCACGCCCAAAAAGGCCAAAAGGGCCGCCAGCCACACGCTCCCCAGCCTCCGGCCCACCAGGCCCAGGATCAAGGGCACCAAGACCACGTTCAGGGCAGTGATAAAAGCGCTGCGGCTCGCCGAGGTGTACATGAGGCCAACCGCCTGGGAGGCATAGCCCAAAAGCAGCCAAAAGGCCAACTCCATCCCTGGCCCCCACACCCCTTTGGGGAGGCGCCAGGCCCAGGGCAGAAAGAAGAGGCTGGCCAGGAGGAAGCGCAGGAAGACCAGGAGGCTTGGGGCCATCTCCCCCACCGCCCCCTTGACCACCACAAAGGTGGTGCCCCAAAGAAGGGTGAGGAGGTTGAGGGCCAGGAGGCCCAAGGCGTAGCCGCGCATGGCCTAAAGTGTATAGCATGGTGCCCTCCCCCCAGGAAGTGAAGGATGCCCTCCGCGAAAGGCTCCTCGGCCACCTGACCCACCTCGATCCCGCTTACCAGGCGCTTCTTCAGGAATATCCCTCCCGAGGTGGAAAGATGCTCCGGGGGCTTTTGGTGGTCTATGCGGGGCTCGCTCATGGTGCTACCCTCGAGGCCAGCCTCTGGGCAGGCACCGCATTGGAACTTTTCCAAAACTGGGTGCTGATCCACGACGACATAGAGGACGGTTCTGAGGAACGCCGGGGAAAGCCCACCCTGCACCGCCTCTACCCTATGCCCCTGGCCCTGAATGCCGGGGATGCCCTGCACGGGGAGATGTGGGGGCTTTTGATCCGAGGTTTAAACGAAGGCCTCTTTGGACCGGAGGTGCTGGCCGAGTTCCACCAGGTGGTGCGCCGTACTGCCTACGGGCAACATATGGACCTCCTCTGGACCCTCTCCGACCGCCTGGACCTCACCCCTGAGGACTACTTCCGCATGGTGGCGCACAAGGCCGCCTATTACACCGCCGTGGCCCCCCTACGCCTGGGGGCTCTTCTGGCGGGCAGGGAGCCACCGGCCCTCTACGAGGAGGCCGGGCTCAAGCTGGGGGTGGCCTTCCAGATCATGGACGACGTCCTCAACCTCGAGGGGGACAAGGCCTACGGCAAGGAGCGGGCAGGGGACCTCTACGAGGGCAAGCGCACCCTGATCCTGATCCGCTACCTCGAGGAAGCCCCCAAGGAGGATCGCATCCGGGCCGAGGCCCTCTTAAGCCTTCCCCGGGAGGCCAAGCCCGAGGCCGAGGTGCGTTGGCTTTGGGAGAGGCTCCTGGCCTCCGGAGCCGTGGCCTGGGCCAAGGAGGAGGCCAAGAAACTTGCCCAAGGGGGCCTAGGTGCCCTTACTCCATACCTAGACACCCTCCCCGGACGGGAGGCCGCCTCCCATTTGCAAAACCTCCTCTCCGCCTTGGTGGAACGCAGGGCATAATGGGGCCATGCAAGGGGTTAGGTTCAAGGTGATCACCGCTAACGATCCCGATATCTTTCAGGAAAGGCTCAACCGCTTCGTGGAGGAGCTTCCCGAGGACGTGGTCCTGGTGGAGGTGAAGTTCTCCGTGGCCGAGGGATCCTCTCCCCTCTTCGCCGCCTTGGTGCACTACAAGGAAGTGGAGGCGTGGAAGGAGTAGAGGCCTTTCTCTTTTTCCTGGCCCTAAGGGGAGAAGCCAGGCGGGAGGAGGTGCGGGCCCGCTTCCCCAAGCTGGTTCCCTTGCTCAAGGCCTTGGACCAGGAAGTGGAAGCCCAAGGGGAAACCTTTCGTCTACGGAAACCCCTCCGCCTCTCCTGGTTCGCCCCCCTTTTCCAGCAGGAATACTCGTCCCTTCTGCCCGAGGAGGAGCGAACCCTGGCCCTGGAAAGGCTCCTCGAGGCCGCTCACCTTTCCGCGGAAGCGGGAGAGCCCCTAGTGGAAGGCGCTGGCCTGCTCCAAGCCGCCCGGGCCTTCCAGGAGGGAAGCCAAGCCCTGTTGGGAGGCGCCTACCGGGAGGCCCTCCACCGCTACGGGGAGGGCCTGGGGCTCCTGGAGAAAAGCGGCCTGGCCTTCCCCGCCACGGCCTTAGCCCTCCTGGCCCTGGCCCAGGAGGGCTTCCGCCCCGGGGGCAAGGGGCGGGAAACCGCCAGGAAGGCCTTGGAAAGGGCCAGGACCGCCTTCGCCCGGGAAATGGCCCAAAAGGTCCTATCCCAAGCCACAAAGGAAGCGGAAAAGGAGGCCTAGAATGGGGGCCATGGAGCTTAAGCGGGTGTACCTGGCCCGGCCCCGGGGTTTCTGCGCCGGGGTGGTGATGGCCATCGAGGCGGTGGAGCGCTGGGCGGAGGCCCTGAGGGCGGAGGGGGAGCTCGTGGTTTACCACGAGATCGTCCACAACCGCACCGTGGTGGAGCGCCTCCGGGCCAAAGGGGTGCACTTCGTGGAGGACCTTTCCGAGCTGGAGAGGCTCCGCCAGGAAAGGCCCCTGGCCGGCACCCTGGTCTTTTCCGCCCACGGCCACCCCCCAGCGGTGCGCCGCCAGGCGGCGGAGATGGGCCTGCGGATCCTGGACGCCACCTGTCCCCTGGTCACCAAGGTGCACACCGAGGCCAGGCGCTATGCCCAGGAAGGGTACTGGATCCTCCTGGTGGGGGATTCCGCCGATCATCAGGAGGTGAAGGGTACCTACGGGGAGGCCCCGGAGAGGACCATCCTGGTGGCGGTGCATACCCACGTGGGCAAGGATCCCCACCTGGCGGATCCGCGCACCGTGGAGGTGCCGGACCCGGAGAGGGTGGTGGTCCTCACCCAGACCACCTTGAGCGTGGACGACACCCTGGCCACCATTGAGATCCTGAAAAGGCGCTTCCCCAAGCTGGTGGTCCCCAAAAGGAAGGACCTTTGCTACGCCACGCAAAACCGCCAGGAGGCGGTGAAGCGCCTCGCCCCCAAGGTGGACCTCTTTCTGGTTCTCACCAGCCCCCACTCCTCCAACGGCATGCGCCTCCTAGAGCTGGCCCGAAGCCTCACGGGAAGGGCCTACCGGCTGGAGACCGCCAAGGACCTGAAGGAGGAGTGGCTCCGGGAGGCCAGGAGCGCGGGCATCACCTCCGCCGCCAGCACCCCCGAGGACCTGGTGCAGGAGCTGGTGGAGCTGCTTCGGGCAAAATACCCGGGCCTCGAGGTGATCGAGGAAGGGGAAGAAGAGGACATCGCCTTCCGCGAACCCAGGGTCCTGTCCCCGGAGGAGGTCTTGCAGGGTGTTTGACCACCGCCTGTCCGTGGCCCCCATGGTGGACCGGACGGATCGGCACTTCCGCTTTTTGGTCCGCCAGATCAGCCGCAAGGTGCGGCTTTACACGGAGATGACCGTGGACCAGGCGGTGCTTCGGGGAAAGGCGGAAAGGCTTCTTGCCTTCCACCCCGAGGAGCACCCCATCGCCCTGCAGCTGGCGGGCTCGGACCCCAAGGACCTGGCGGAAGCTGCCCGCATTGGGGAAGCCTTTGGCTACGATGAGGTGAACCTGAACCTGGGCTGCCCCTCGGAGAAGGCCCAGGAAGGCGGCTTCGGCGCCTGCCTCCTCCAAGACCCCAAGCGGGTAGCGGAGATCCTAAGGGCCATGGTGGGGGCGGTGCGGGTGCCGGTTTCCGCCAAGATGCGCCTGGGCCTCGAGGGCCAGGAAACCTACCCCCAGCTGGCCCGCATGGTGGAGCGCTTCGCCGAAGCTGGGGTGAGGGTGTTCATCGTCCACGCCCGGAGCGCCCTCCTGGCCTTCTCCGCGAAGGCCAACCGGGAGGTGCCCCCCCTGCGGCACAGCTGGGTGCACCAGCTCAAGCGGGACTTCCCCCACCTTACCCTGGTGCTGAACGGGGGGGTGCGCACCCTGGAGGAGGCCCTGGCCCACCTGGTGCGGGTGGACGGGGTGATGATGGGCCGGGCGGTCTACGAGGACCCCTTCGTCCTGGCGGAAGCCGACCGCCGGGTGTTCGGCCTGGAGCGGCGGCCAAGCCGCCTCGAGGTGGCCCGGCGCATGCGGGCCTACCTGGAGGAGGAGCTGGGAAAGGGCACGCCCCCATGGGCGGTCCTCCGGCACATGCTGAACCTCTTCCGGGGACAGAGGAGAGGGCGGCTTTGGCGGCGCCTCCTCTCCGAGGGGCGTTCCCCGGCGGCCCTGGACCAGGCCCTAAGGGCGCTGGAGGACGAAGAAGTAGAGGAAGGCGGCCAGGAGAAAGATCCATACCCAAAGGGGGATCCGCAGGCGGCGCTGGGGCCGGCCCGTGGCCGGGTCTAGGGGAGGCGGCGGGCGCATTTTGAGCCGGGTGGCCCGCTTCATGTGGGCCACCATCTTGTCCAGATCCCCCTTCCGCTTGTACAAGGCGGCCAGGTTCTCGTGGACCAGGGGGTCCTCCGGGGCCAGCTTCAGGGCCCGTTGGTAAAGGTCCAAGGCCGCCTCCAGCTCCCCCCTTTCCAGGTAAAGGTTGCCCAAGTTGGTGAGGGCCCGGTGGTGGTGGGGGTCCAGGGCAAGGGCCTTTTGAAAACGGGCCTCGGCCTCCTCCCTCCTCCCCTCCCCCACCGCCTTCACCCCGAGGACCACTTCCCTCTCCGCGGCAAAGAGGGGGTCTTCCAGGCGCTCAGGGGCTTCCTCTAGCAGGCTAAGCCCGGCCAGGAGCCTATCCCTAAGCTCCTCGGGGAAGCCCTCGGCATAGGCTCTAGCCTCCTGATACTCCTTGCGCCTTAGGAGCCGGAGAAAGTGGAGCAGGGCCTGGGCCTCCCCATCCCCCGCCAAGGCCTTGGCCTCGAGGTCCTTCATCATCCTCCCCAGCCTAAGGCCAAACGGTAGACCCGGTGGTAGGCCTCGGCGCTTTTAGCCCAGGAGAAGTCCTTTTCCATGCCCCTTAGGCCCAGCCCCTCTGCCCCCAGGTGGAAGAGGCGCAAGACCCCGTAGAGGAGGCCCTCGGGATGGTAACTCTGGAAGAGCACCCCCGTGTGGCCGTCCTCTATGGTGTCCTTCAGCCCCCCCACCGCCCGGGCCACGGGAGGGGTGCCGTAGCGCTGGGCGATCATCTGCACCAGGCCGCAGGGTTCAAAGCGGCTCGGCACCAAAAGGGCGTCTGCCCCCGCATAGGCCAGGCGGGCCAAGGCCTCGTCGTAGGCCTCCACAAAGCGCACGAAGCCGGGATTCTCCTCCTCCGCCTGCCTGAGGGCCTGCGCTATGCCCTCGTCCCCCACCCCTTGGACCAACAGGTAAAAGCCCAGCTCCCTCAAGTGGGGGATGGCCTTCAGGATGAGGTCTAAGCCCTTTTGTCCATCCAGCCGGCCCACATAAGCGAGGAGGGGCCCCTTAAGCCCCGTGCGCTCCCAAAGAGCCTTTTGCGCCAGGGCCTTCCCCCTTACATCCCCCCGGGAGTAAGGGGCGGGAAGGTGGGGGTCCTTGGCCGGGTCAAAGACCTCGAGGTCCAAGCCATTCAGGATGCCAAAAAGCTTGCCCGCATGCCGCCTCAGTACCCCATCCAGCCCCATGCCAAACTCCGGGGTCTGGATCTCTTCCGCATACGAGGGGCTCACCGTGGTGACGGCCCGGGCGAAGACGATGCCCCCCTTCATCAGGTTCACCTGGCCGTAGAACTCCAGGGCCTCCATGTGGAAAAGACTCCAGGGAAGTCCCGTCCAATGGAAGAAGAGGGCGGGGTCCACCAGGCCCTGGTGGGCCAGGTTGTGGATGGTGTAGACGACGGGCACCCTGGCGGTAAGGGACAGGAGGGCAGCGGTCCAGTCGTGGGCGTGGACCAGGTCAAACCCCAGGGCCACCCGGCCCGCCGCCACGGCAAAGCGGAGGTAGCGCTCCACGTCGTCGGGATAACCGTAGACCCGGTCCCGTTCAAACCCGGGCACGCCCAGAAGGAGAAACCGCACCCCTCCCTCCCACCGTTCCCCCAGGGGAGCCCTTTCCTCCTGTCCGGCGAAGGCATAGGCCACCTCCCCTACCCTCTGTGCCTTCACAAAGCGGTGCCAGGGAAGAAGCACCGTGACCCCTACCCCCAGGGGCCTTAAGGCCTTGGGCAAGGCCCCCACCACGTCGGCGAGCCCCCCCACCTTCACCAGGGGGTAGGCCTCGGGGGCCACCATGAGGACCTTCATGGCTGCACTATACCGCCGCCTCCTCTTCGCCCACCCCTTGCGAACCGGGGATGCCCTCCAGCTAAGTACCCCGTCGTGGCTTGCGCCACGACGGGGGGCCCAAAGAGGCCATGAGCACGCCACTTTGGCTTTGGCCGGTGGGGCAACCTTTGCGTGCGGGTACTTAGCTGCAACCTGGGTGACCAGCCGGGCCCGGCCCCAGGACCTTCCCTCTGTCACCCTGGATGCGCGCTTGGCAGGAGCAGCGCTGAGGGAGGGGTTTCCCGTCCTTCCCGGCCCGGGGGAAGCCTAGGCCGGCCACACCCCTTGGGGAAGCCAAACCGCCCCCTCGAGGTCCCCCAGGTAGAGGTAAGTCCAGGCGGAAAGGGGACCCTCCTCCGTTTCCACTAAAACCCGAACCCGCCGGTACTCCTCCCCCTCCTCCTCCAGCTCGTCCAATAGGGTGAGGGCCTCCTCCGGCACAAAGAGGACCTCCCCGTAGACCCTTCCCTCCCCGGGAACCATGCCAGGATAGGGGTAAGGACGGTCCCGCCCCTCGGCCAGGTGAAAAAGGCGAAAGCCCTCCACGTGCCCGGGCAGGGCCTTCACCACCAGCCCCTCCACCAAGGGGTAGTTCCGTTCCCCCCGCTTCAGGGTTCCATAGACGAACACCCGCTCCATCACTCGCCCACGAAGCGGTACCCCATCCCCACCACGGTTTCGATGAACCGGGGGGCGTGGGGGTCATCCTTGAGCTTTTTGCGGAGAAGGCGGATATAGGCGTCCACCACCCGCTCCGAACCCCCAAACTCGGGCCCCCAAACCCTTTCCAAAAGCTCCTCCCGAGTGTACACCCTCCCCGGGGTCTGGGCCAGAACGAAGAGGAGCTTGGTTTCGGTGGCGGAAAGCTTCAAGGGCTGACCGTCCAGGTAGGCCTTCCTGGCCTCCAGGTCCAGCTCCAGGGTACCGAAATACCGCTTCCCTTCCTTTCCGCTTCGGCGCAGGAGGGCCTTGATGCGGGCCAAAAGCTCCTTCAGGGAAAAGGGCTTGCCCAGATAATCGTCCGCCCCCTCCAATAGCCCCTCCACCCGGCTATCCTCGTCCGCCTTACCGGTGAGGAGCAAAACCGGGAGCAACGGATCCAGGTCTCGCAAGGATTTGAGGACCTCGAGGCCCTCCATATCGGGAAGCCCCCGGTCCAGGACCACCAGGTCCGGCCTGCCGGTATCCCAGACCTGTTGCAAGGCCTCCCTGCCCGTGCGGGCCCAGACCACCCCAAGCCCCTCCTTCTCCAAAAACCGCTTAACCAGCCCCCCCACCTGGGGATCGTCCTCCACCAAGAGAATCCGCGCCATAAATCCTTCCCCGAATACGCTTAACGTCCCAAAATCACCACCACCCCGGGGTATTCCCCCTCGGGCAACCGCAGGAGGTGAGCCACCATTTCATCATAAAAGGTTTCGGCCGGGTAGGCGGCCAGGCCCTGACCAATGGCGGAAAGGAGCACCAAGCCTGCGGCGTAGCCCGCCTCGAGGAGGGCATAACGGTATCCCCTGAGGCCGAAGAGGGCCTCGCTCCTTTCCGGAACCAGGGTGAAGACCAAAAGGGCCGCCGCCTGCTCGAGGCCAAGCCCCAAAAGCGCCTCGGACCAGGAGGCCTCCTCCACCCTGGCGGCGATCTGGAAGAGCTGGTGCTCCTTGGGGAAGTAGTGGTAGACCCCTGGGAAAACCCCTTCCACCCGGCGCACCACCAGGTAGGCCTCCACGGGATAAGCCTCCCCCGCCGAGGGAAAACCCCGCCTCCCCGAGCGCTCCGCCAAGGGATAGAGGATCTGGGAGAGATCCTTCAGGGTCAGGGCCGAGCCCACCTCGGGCAAGAGGGGCCTGAGCTGGGAAAGAACCCGGAACAAAGGCGGCCCTCCCTCCTCCCGGAAGGGAGGCAGGGCCTGGGTTTCTAGGGGATTGGCGTAAACCTTGGACTTGGGCTTCCGCTTTAGGGGAAGCTCCTCCCCCTGGCTCAAGCGGGAAAGGCGATAGAAAAGCTTACCCGGATGCTTCTCCATGGTTAAAAGCGGTACCCCTTGGGCACCACCACCACCCCCTCCGGGGTAACGGTGAAGCCCCGGGCGCGGTCGGCCTCGAGGTCGTAGCCGATCTCGGTGTGGGGGGGGATCTTCACGTCCTTGTCGATAATGGCGTTGCGGATCCTGCAGTAGCGGCCCACCTCCACGTCGTCAAAGAGGACGGAGCGCTCCACCAGGCTGTAGGAGTTCACCCGTACCCGGCGGAAGAGGACGGACTCCCGCACCGTCCCCCCGCTCACGATGACCCCACCGGCCAGGAGGCTGTTGAGGGCACGGCCCACCCTCTCCCCCGTTTCGTGGACGAACTTGGCGGGGGGACTGAAGAGGTTGGCGGTCCTGAGGGGCCACTCGGGGTTGAAGAGGTCGAACTCGGGGACCACCTTCACCAGGTCCATGCTGGCCTCAAAGTAGGCGTCCAGGGTGCCCACGTCCCGCCAGTACAGGTTGGGACCCTCCTGGCCGGGGATGGGGTTGCGGTGGAAGTCGTAGGCATAGACCCGGTAACCCTCCTTCAGGGCCCTGGGGATCACGTCCTTGCCGAAGTCGTGGCTGGAAGCCTCGTCCTTGGCATCCGCCTCCAGGAGCTCAAAGAGGGCCTCGGTGCGGAAGATGTAATTGCCCATGGAGGCCAGGGCCAGGTGGGGCTTGTTGGGAATGGGCTTGGGGTCTTTGGGCTTTTCCTGAAACTCGGTGATGCGCCACTCTGGGTCCACCTGCAAGACGCCGAAGCGGGAGGCTTCCTCCACGGGGACGGGATAGGCGGCGATGGTGATGTCCGCCCGCTTCTCGTAGTGGTACTCCACCATGTGGCGCACGTTCATCTTGAAGATGTGGTCCCCGCCGAAGATGGCCACGGCGGTGGGGGCATGGTTCTGCACCAGGTGCAGGTTCTGGTAGATGGCGTCCGCGGTACCCCGGTACCAAACGGGGCCGAGCTCCTCGTAGCGGTACATCTGGGCGGGCACCAGGAGGATGAAGTGGTCCTCCAGGAAGGCCCCGAAGCGCCAGTAGCGCTGGATGTGCTCGGTGAGGGACTGGGCCTTGAACTGGGTAAGCACGTAGATGGAGTAAATACCTGAGTTCACGAAGTTGTTCAGGACGAAATCAATAATCCGATACTTGGCCCCGAAGGGCACCGCGGGCTTGGCCCGCTTGGCGGTGAGGGGGTAGAGGCGGCTCCCCTGTCCCCCTGCCAGGATCATGCCCAGGACCTCCACCTTAACCATGAAATCCCTCCCTTGTCCGCTAGTTTACCCCAGGCCCCTCAGGGCGTGGGTCCGGGTATAGTGAGGCCCGATGCGGGTTAGCGCTCTTGCCTGGTTCACCCCGCTCACCGAGCCCAAGCCTGCCCCCCCCTTCTTCGGTCAGGAGCGGGCTTTAAAGGCCCTCGAGGCCGCCTTCCGCCAGGGCGGGCACGGCTACTTGGTGGGGCCAAGCGGCCTTGGCAAAAGAAAACGCCTCCTTGCTTACCTGCAGGACCGCCCCTTCCCCAAGGAGGAGCTGGTCTACCTGCCCCTCGGGGAGGAAGCCTTCCCCCTCCTCCTCCCCGAGGGGCAGGGCCGGGCCCTGGTGGAAGGGGTGGAGGCCCTCCTCGCCGAGTTCACCCCCGCCCTCTTCCGGGAGAAAGGTTTCCTCTACGCTAAAAGCCTGGTGGAGGCCCGCTACGAGAAGGAGGCCGAAGCCCTCCTGAAGACCCTGGCCCAAGAGGCGGAGGGCTACGGGTTTGCCCTCTTGGAGGGGGAAGAGGGCCTTAGGCTATCGGGAAAGGGTCCCATGCCCCCGGAGCTTTCCGCCAAGCTGGAGGAAACCGTCTTGGCCTACGTGGACGTGCGGCAACGGGCGGAGGCGGAGGTGGCCGCCTTGAGGCGGGGTTTTGCCGAGCGCTTCCTCCTGCCCAAGGCCCAGGAGCTCAAAAGGCGCTTCCCCCAGGCGGGCCGCTACCTGGACTGGGTCACGGAAACCCTGCTGCGGGCCGCCGCTTTGGAGGAGGCCCTCAAGCTGGAAAGGCTCCTGCCCCGGCTTCTGGTGGAGGGGGGAGAACGGGTGGTCTATGAGCCCAACCCCAGCCCGGAGAGGCTTTTCGGGCACCTGGAGTACGAGATGCAGGAGGGCCTCCTCTCCACCCATCTTGGGCTTTTGCGCCCCGGGGCCCTGCACCGGGCCACGGGAGGGGTCTTGGTCCTCGAGGCCCACCGGGTGTGGGAGCTCGGAAGCTACCCCCTCTTGAAGCGGGCCTTGGCCACGGGAGAGGTGGAACCCCTCTCCCCCCGGCCCGAGGTCAAGGGCCCCCGCCTCAAGCCCGCTCCCCTCAAGGCCCAGGTCTTCCTGGTGGGCCCCCCGGAGGTGATCGCCTTCCTGGAGGAGGACGAGGAATTCCTGGAGCTCTTCCCCTTCCGCGTGGAGTTCAGCCCGGAGATCCCCTACACCAAGGAGAACGTGGCCTACCTTGGGGGATTTCTAGAGGCCGAGGGCGTGGCCCTGACCCCTGAGGGCCTCTCCGCCCTGGCGGACGAGGCCCGGCGCTGGACCGGGCACAAGGAACGCCTGGACGCCAGGCTTTACCGCCTTCTGGACCTGGCCCGGGAGGCCCAAGCCCTCAAGCGCCCCCTGGACCGGGAGGCGGTGGAAAAGGCCCTCCGGGCCCGGGAGGAACGGTTCGGCCTGGAGGAGGAGCTTTACCTGAAGGACCTCGAGGAGGGGGTGGTGGCCCTCGAGGTCCAGGGTATGCGGGTGGGGGAGATCAACGGCCTGGTGGTGGTGGAAGGCCCCCTGCCCAGGGGGCGGCCCGTGCGCATCACCGCCCAAGCGGGCCCCGGGCGGGAGGGCATCCTCTCCATCGACCGGGAGGTGGGCCTGGGGGGCCAGGTCTTCCACAAGGCGGTCCTCACCCTGGCCGGGTACCTGCGGGGCACCTACGCCAGCCTGGGGGCCCTTTCCGCCACGGTGAGCCTGGTCTTTGAGCAGAGCTACGGGGGGATCGAGGGGGACTCGGCGGGGCTTGCCGAGCTTTTGGCGGTGCTCTCCGCCATCTCCGGCCTTCCCCTGAGGCAGGACCTGGCGGTCACCGGAAGCCTGGACCAAACGGGCCGGGTCTTGGCCGTGGGCCGGGTGGCGGAGAAGGTGGAAGGGTTTTACCGGGTCTGCCAGGCCCTGGGCCTTTCCGGAACCCAGGGGGTGGTGCTCCCCAAGGCCAATCTGCCCCACCTCACCCTGCGCAAAGAGGTGGTGGAGGCGGTGGAAAGGGGCCACTTCCACCTCTATGCCGTAGAGGAGGTGGACGAGGCCATCGAGCTCCTCTTCGGCCGCAAGGCCTACTGGGTGCACGAGAAGGTGCGGGAGGTGCTGGCCCACTTCCAAAGCCTGGAAAACGGCGAGGGCGAAAAGGGCTAAGTATCCACAAGCTGAAGCGGCGCGCCCATGCTTTTTGGGGTCCCCGCCGTGGCCTAGGGCCATGACGGGGCCTTTAGCGGCCGGGCTCCAGAAGGAGGGTTTTGCCCCCTTCCGCAAAGCGCATGGGCAGGTACGCCCCCCGCTGCCATAGGGGCAGGAGGTCGGCGTAGTGGGGGGAGAGGAAGTGCCCCGACTGGCCCATGGGGTGGATGAAGAGGGAAGCCTCTGGGTCGGATAGGTCCACGATCTGGCGGTAGCTGGGCCCGTGGGTCATCTGGAGGCTTTCGGGCACGAAGGGACCCACGTTCACCGTGTACCGGTCCCCGCCAAAGGGTACCCTCCGGTCCGTAAACCGCTTCAAGGGGGTATGGGTGAGGACCGCATGGGGGAAGGTGGCCCGGTGCACCTCACCCCAGGAACGGGCCCTTAGGGCCTCCTTCCGGTCCAGGGCTCTTTCCAGGGCCAAAGCAGCAAAGTCCAGGCAGGTCTCCCGGTACTCGGTCCCGGGCTGGTCGCAATTTGGGTCGCCTTCCCGCAGGGCCTTCAGGAGGTAGCGGGGCTCGTCCCAGTAGGCCTCGCCCACCTCCTTTTCCGGAAGCCGGGTGAGCTCGGTGTACCAGAGGGCGAAGACCAAGGCCTCCTCCGAGGCCCGATCCGCCACCCCGTCCCAGGCAAGGAGCCGCTCCCGCCAGGTCCGGCTCCGCTCGGAAAGGGGATTAATAAGCTCCAGGACCGGGCGGAAATCCCGGAAGAGGAGGCTCTTCTGATCCATCTGGATGGCCTTCATGTCCTCCAAGGAGAGCTTCTCCTTGGCCAAGAGCATTTCCCGGATGCGCTCCGCCCGGTAAGGCTCGGCCCAGTCGTAGGTGAGGGCGTAGGGGAAGCCCTTGGGGGTCACCTTGTGGTTGGCGGTGACCACGAAACCCTCCTTGGGGTTCAGCACCTTGGGCCACTCCTCGGGCTTGCGGTAGCCCTGCCAGTCCCAAGCCCCGTTCCCGGGCACGGGCACCATGCCCGTGTGTCCCTCCCTGCGGATGGGAAACTTTCCAGGGGCGATGTAGCCAATGTTGCCGTCCACATCCGCGTAGACGAAGTTCTGGCTGGGGGCGGAGTAGTGCCGCAGGGCTTCGGTGAACTCCTGCCAGTTGCGCGCCCGGTTCACCCCCAAAAAGGCCATGAGGATATGGTCCTCCTCGTCCAGGCTCACCCAGCGGAGGGCCATGGGGGTCTTGGGGGGGTCTTGCAGGGCGTCGGTGATGACGGGCCCGTAGTGGGTTTCCCGCACCCGGAGGACCACCTCCTTCCCCCCCCGCACCTGGATCCTCTCCTCCCGCACCCGGTAGGGCACCACCTGGCCCTTGTAGCGGTACCCCTTACCCTCCACGTCCTCGAGGAGGTAGAGGTCCTGCACGTCCGCCCCCACGTTGGTCACCCCCCAGGCGATGCGCTCGTTCCGGCCGATGACGATGCCAGGCACCCCAGGCAGGGTGGCCCCGATGACCCGGTACCCGGGGGCCTCGAGGGCCATCAGGAACCAGAGGCTTGGGGCCTGCAAGCCCAGGTGGGGGTCGTTCGCCAGGAAGGGCTTGCCGGTAGCGGTGCGGCTTCCCGAAACCACCCAGTTGTTGCTGGCCTCCAGGAAGCGGGGCGGGGCCAGTCGGAGGAGGGCCGCCGGGGCTTCCTCCCGCTTTAGGGGAAGCCCCAAGTCCTCCGCCTGCAGGATGGTGGGGGCGTCCTCCGGGTAAGGCGGCAGGAGCTCCAGAAGCCTTTCTGGGCTCATCCCCCGGGCCAGGAGGCGGTGGCGCAGAAGCTCCTCCTCCCAGTTCATGGAGAGGTCAAAGCTCATCATCTTGGCCCAGACCAGGACGTCCGGACCCGTCCAGGGCTCGGGGCGGAAGGAAAGGAGGCGGAACTCGGGGGGTAAGGGGGCCCCGCTTTCCAAGAAGGCGTTCACCCCGGCCACGTAGGCGTCCACCGCCCGCTTCTCCTCGGGGTAGAGGCGCTCGTAGGCGCTTTCCGCCGCCCGGTAGAAGCCCCAGGTGCGCAGGAAACGGTCTTGCGGCAGCACCGCCTCCCCCAACACCTCGGCAAGCCTTCCCTGCCCCACCCGGCGCTGGAACTCCATCTGCCAGAGCCTTTCCTGGGCGTGGACGAAGCCCTGGGCGAAGAAGAGGTCCTCGAGGCTCGCCGCCCGCACCCGCACCACCCCCCACCTGTCCCGCACCACCTCCACCGGGGTGGAAAGGCCCTTCAGGGCAATACGCCCCTCCACCTGGGGCAAGGAGGCCCGCAGGGTGAGGTAGACCCCCAACGCCGCCAGCAAGACCACCCCGAGCACCAGGCCAAGAAGCCAAGCCAGAAGCCGCAGAAGGCGTTTCATGGTTGGACGGAGTATACCATGGGGCCATGGAACTGCTGCGCGCCGCCCTAAGCGGCCTTCTGCTGGGCCTTTTCTTCCAGCGCCTGGGCCTGCCCGGGGGAGTGGTGGTGGGGGCCATGCTGGGCACGGGCCTCCACCAGCTCCTCCTGCCCCCCGCCCCCACCCCCCGGGGCCTGGACCTCCTGGTCCAGCTCCTGGCCGGGGTACTGGTGGGGCTTTCCTTCCGGCGGGAGCTTCTCTCCCCCCGCCTCCTGCCCTACGCCGTCCTGGCCGCCTTAGCCTTCTTGCTTTTGGCGGTGGCCTTAGCCCTCCTCTTCGCCCGGGCCCTGGGGCAGGAACCCAAGGCCCTCCTCTTTGCCCTCGCCCCAGGGGGGATTACCGGCATGGGCCCCCTGAGCCAGGCGGAGGGGGGAAGCGCAGCCCTGGTGGGGGTGTTCCACACGCTGCGGGTTTTCCTCCTCTTCCTGCTGGTGCCCCTTTTGGCCCGGCTTCTTCGGTAGTATGGGGGCATGCGGCTGGAGTTCTTGGAAAACGGACCCATTCGGGTGGAGGGGGAGCGCTTCACGTTGCGGGTGGGGGACAAGGAGGAAGTCTTGGAGAAACCCCGGGTCTTCCTCTGCCGTTGCGGGGCCTCGGGCAACAAGCCCTTCTGCGACGGCACCCACAAGCGCATCGGCTTCCAGGCTCCGGGAGGGGTCTTGGAGGTGGAAGGAGACTGACCCGCTGGTCAACTTGAGGCCAAGGGGGTAAACTCCGGTAGCCATGGGCGAGATGCGCTACCGGAAACTGGGCAAATGGGGGCTTAAGGTCTCGGAGATCTCCTTGGGGGCCTGGGTCACCTTCGGGGATGTGGTGAAGGACAAGGAAACCGTCCGGGAGATCGTAAAGATCGCCTACGAGGGCGGGGTCAACTTCTTCGACAACGCCGACGTCTACGCCAAGGGCCTGGCCGAGGAGGTCATGGGGGAGGTGCTCAAGGAGTTCCCCCGGCACACCCTGGTCCTCTCCACCAAGGCCTACTGGCCCATGTCGGAGGACCCCAACGACCGGGGACTAAGCCGGAAACACCTCCTGGAGAGCATCACCCAAAGCCTGAAGCGGCTAAAGACCGACTACGTGGACCTCTTCTTCGCCCACCGCTACGACCCCGAGGTGCCCATGGAGGAGATCGTCTACGCCATGCACACCATCGTGGAGAAGGGCTACGCCCTCTACTGGGGTACCTCGGAGTGGCCCGCCGCCCGCATCGCCGAGGCGGTGACCTTCGCCAGGGAAAACGGCCTCCACCCCCCGGTGGTGGAGCAACCCCAGTACTCCATGCTCTACCGGGAGCGGGTGGAAAACGAGATCCTCCCCGAGGCCGAGCGCTTCGGCCTGGGCCTGGTGGTCTGGAGCCCCTTGGCCATGGGAATGCTCACCGGGCGGTACGACCAGGGAATCCCCGAGGACAGCCGCTTCGCCCGCTACCCCCAGTTCGCCGAGCGCTTCCTCACAGAGGAAAACCGGAAGAAGGTGCTGAGGCTCAAGGCGGTGGCGGACGAGCTGGGCCTCACCCGGGCCCAGCTGGCCCTGGCCTGGGTGCTGAGGCTTCCCGGGATCTCTAGCGCCATCACCGGGGCGACCCGCCCAGAGCAGATCCGGGAGAGCCTGGGAGCGGCGGGGGTGGACCTGCCCCAGGAGGCCCTGGAGCGCATCGAGGCCATCCTGAAGGGGGAGGCGTAAGGGAACCTATTGGGGCGCTGGGGCCAAGCCCAGGTGGACCAGGTACCGGGCCTGGCCCTCCCCCTTCCTCGCCGGGGACAAGGCCGCGTAGCGGTGGTACAGGGCCAAGAGCTCCCGCTGCAGGGCCTTGGCTTCTTCCCGGCGCAAGTGGAGCCCGGCGCTCCAAAGGTTGACCAAGGGAGGGAAGTCCTCCGCCAAGAGGTCGGGTTCCGCCTCCCCGCCAAACTCCAAAAGGCCCTCTGCGTTCAGGAAGACCCGGAGGACGGCCCCGTAACCGGGGTCGTGGGCCTCCAGGGCCCTCGCCCATTCCTCCTGCCAGCTTCTGGCCCCCTCGAGGGCCCGCAAGACCCCCTCCGGCACCAGCTCCCGCGGGATGCGGAAGTCGGTGTCCACCGCCTGGTAAAGGCGCACGGGCCGCCCCCGCCTGGGCCGGATCCCGGCAGGGCGCAAAAGGCCCGCCCGCACCAAGAGGCCCACCCGGTAGTGGGCCCGCTGCAGGGAAAGGCCTTGGGCTAAGGCCAGGTCCTTCACGCTGGCGGGGCCTGCCATGAAGGGCTTCAGGGCCACGGCCATCTCCGGGTCCGCCAAGAGGCGGGCCGCCAGGGGGTTGTCCACGCGAAAGGGCATGGCTCTACTCTAAAGGCCGGCTTGCGCCTGGAGTAGCGGGGAAGGGAAAGTGGGCGCCGTGCAGGGCTTTGCCGCCTTCCGCCTCCTTTGGGTGGGCCAGGCCCTGGCCCTGGTGGGCCGGGAGATGACCTGGTTCGCCCTCACCCTCTACGCCTACCAGAAGACGGGCTTGGCCACCACCCTCTCCCTCCTGGGCTTCTTCCACTTCCTGCCCCTCATCCTCCTCTCCCCCTTGGCGGGGGCCCTGGTGGACCGCTACCCCAGGCGGTGGGCCATGCTGGCCGCGGACCTAGGCGGGGGGCTGGCCACGGGCTTCCTCCTCCTCATGCTCCTCCTGGGGCGGCTGGAGGTGGGCCACCTCTACCTGGTCTCCGCCGTTACCGGGGCCCTTTCCAGCCTCCACTGGCCTGCCCTCTCCGCCGCCCTTTCCGCCATGCTGGAGAAGAAGGACTACGCCCGGGCCAGCGGCATGATGAGCCTGGCGGAGTCCCTGGCGGGGGTGGGGGCCCCCATCCTGGCCGCTGCCCTTCTGAAGCCTTTGGGTCTAGGAGGGGTCTTCGCCCTGGACCTCCTGGGGGCGGGCGCCGCGGTCCTCACCCTCCTCCTGGTGCCAATCCCCAATCCCAGGCCGCAGGCAGGAAAGCGGGCCTCCCTCCTGGAGGAGGCCCTTTATGGCTTCCGCTTCATCCTGGAAAGGCCGCCCCTCCTGGGCCTTCAGCTCATGTTCTTCGGGGTGAACTTCCTCACCACCCTGGCGGCCACCGTCCTCCCCGCCATGGTCCTGGCCAAGACCGCCCTCTCCGAGGCCGCTTTGGCCCTGGTGCGCTCGGCCTCGGGCCTGGGCGGGGTGGCGGGAGGGCTTCTCCTCTCCCTCTGGGGCGGCCCCAGGAAGCGGGTGCACGGGGTCTTTTGGGGCATGGCCCTTTCCAGCCTGGCCCTGGCCCTGATGGGGCTTGCGGACAGCCCCCAGGCCTGGGCCGTTCTGGCCTTTTTGGAAAGTCTCTTCATACCCGTGCTCAACGGCTCCAACCAGGCCATCTGGCAGGCCAAGGTGCCCCTCGAGGTCCAGGGGAAGGTCTTCGCCGCCAGGCGCATGATCGCCTGGTTCGCCAACCCCCTGGCCATGCTCCTCTCGGGGCCCCTGGCGGATCGGGTCTTCGGCCCCCGCTACGGCCAAGGGGAGGGGATCGCCCTCATGCTCCTCCTCTTCGGCGGCCTGGGGGTGGCCCTGGGGCTTTCCGGCTACCTCCTTCCCCAGGTCCGGGAGGCGGAACGCCTTCTCCCCGACGCCAAGCCGGACTAAACTTCTAGCATGGGGAAGCTGGAAGCCCTAAAGCGCCTCCTCCCTGGAAAGGTGGATACCTCCCCCTCCGAGCGCCGCCGCCACGGGCGGGACGAGGGCTACCCCGAAGAGGGAGAGGTGCTGGCCGTGGTCTACCCGGAGGGCGTGGAGGACGTGCAAAAGGCCCTCCTTTGGGCCCGGGAGCAGAAGGTGGCGGTCATCCCCTTCGGGGCGGGGACCAGCCTGGAGGGCCACCTCCTGCCCTTGGGGGAGGCCATCAGCCTGGACTTCGCCCGCATGAACCGCCTCCTCGAGGTCCGGCCCGAGGACTTCCTTTGCGTGGTGGAGCCCGGCCTCACCCGCAAGGCCCTAAACGAGGCCCTGAAGGGCACGGGCCTCTTCTTCCCCGTGGACCCCGGGGCGGACGCTACCCTAGGCGGCATGGCCGCCACCAACGCCAGCGGCACCACCACGGTGCGCTACGGGGGGATGCGGCCAAACGTCCTCGCCCTCCAGGTGGTCCTGGCCAGCGGGGAGGTGCTGGAGCTCGGGCGAGGGGTGCGCAAGACCAGCGCCGGCTACGACCTCAAAGACCTCTTCATCGGCTCGGAGGGGACCTTGGGGGTCATCACCCGCCTCACCCTGCGCCTCCACCCCTTGCCGGAGCACGTGCACACCCTAAGGGTCTTCTTCCCCGGGGTGGAGGAGGCGGCTTTGGCCAGCTACCAGGTGATGGCCAGCGGGCTTCCCGTGGCCCGGCTGGAGCTTTTGGACGAGCTCGCCTTGAGGGCCCTGAACCGCTACCTAGGGGCGGGCTTCCCCGAGCGCCCCGCCCTTTTCCTGGAGTTCCACTCCTCCACAAAGGAGGCCCTCGAGGCGGAAAGCACCCTAGCCCTGGAGATGGTCAAGGAGGCAGGGGCTTTGGCGGTGGAGGCCGCCAAGACCGAGGAGGAGCGCAAAAGGCAGTGGGAGGCCCGCCACCAGGCCTACTGGGCCCTGGTCCACCTCTTTCCCGGCCACCGCTTCGCCATCACCGACGTGGCCGTGCCCCTTTCCCGCCTGCCGGAGATGGTCCGCTACGCCCAAGGGCTTCTTCGGGAAATGGGCCTCACCGGCAACATCCTGGGCCACGTGGGGGACGGGAACTTCCACACCCTGGTCCCCGTTTTGCCCGAGGACTACCCCAAGGCGGAGGCCTACGCCGAGGCCCTAGTGCGCCGCGCCCTAGAGCTTGGCGGCACCTGCACCGCCGAACACGGGGTGGGCCTCAGGAAGAAGAAGTACCTCCCCCTGGAGCATGGGCCTGCTTTGGATTGGATGCGAAAACTAAAGGCCCTCTTGGACCCCGAGGGCCTCCTGAACCCGGGCAAGGTGCTTGACACGCCCTAGGCCCTTCGCTATAGTTAAGGATGGCGACGCGGGGTGGAGCAGCCTGGTAGCTCGTCGGGCTCATAACCCGAAGGTCGCGGGTTCAAATCCCGCCCCCGCAACCAAAAGGAAGCCCGGACCCTTTAGGGTCCGGGCCTTTGCCTTACCCTTGGGGCATGGACTGGGAGGTGCACCAGAACCCCGAGCGCTTGGTCAAGACCTTCCGCTTCAAGAACTTCCTGGAGGCCCTGGCCTTCGCCCAAAAGGTGGGGGAGCTGGCCGAAAGGGAAAACCACCACCCCCGCCTCACCGTGGAGTGGGGGCGGGTCACGGTGGAGTGGTGGACCCACAGCCAGGGGGGCATCACCGAGAAGGACCGGGAGATGGCCCGCCTCACCGACCTGCTCCTGGGGTAGCCTGGGAGAGGTATGGAGGCACGCACCTTAGAGCTCGTCTTCCCCGAGCACACCAACCCCCTGGGCGCCGCCTTCGGCGGCTTCGTGCTGGGCCTCATGGACAAGGTGGGCTCCTACGCCGCCGCCCGCAGGGCCAAGAAGCCCGTGGTCACCGTGGCGGTGAGCAGCGTGGAGTTCAAGGTGCCCATCCGCACCGGGGACCTCCTGGAGGTGGTGGCCAAGGTGGTACGGGTGGGGCGCACCTCCTTGACCGTGGAGGTGGAGGTCTACAAGGAGCGCTTCGGCCAGGAAAACGGCCGGGTCCTGGCCACCAAGGGGGAACTCACCTACGTGGCGGTGAACGAGCGGGGCCAGCCCGTACCGGTGGACGAGCATGCGGGTGCTGATTGACGCTTCCTGCCCCTACTGCCGGGCCTTGGGCCGGGCCCTGAAGGGCTTGGACCTGCGGGGGACCCTCCAGGTGGAGCCCCTGCAGGAGGCCCAGGGCCTGGACCGGGAAGCCCTCCTTAAGGAGCTCCACGTCCTGGAAGGAAAGAGGGTCCACCGGGGCTACCGGGCCCTCCTGGCCCTGGCCCGGAGGCTACCCCTCCTTTGGCCCCTCTACCCCCTCCTCCTCCTGGGCCTAGCCTTCGGCCTGGGGCCAAAGCTCTACCAGGCCCTGGCGGCGAGGAGGCCCCGTGCCTGAGCTGCCCGAGGTGGAGACCACAAGGCGGCGCCTCGAGGCCCTCCTCCTCGGGCGGCGCTTCCTGGAGATCCGCCACGGGGACCTAAGGCGCTACCGCCACACGGAAAAGGCCCTGGGCAGGAGGGTGGAAGGCCTCCTGCGCCGAGGCAAGTTCCTCCTCTTCCCCCTCTCCGGAGGCCTGGAGATGGTGGTCCACCTGGGCATGACCGGGGGGTTTCGCCTGGAGCCAACCCCCCACACCCGGGTGGCCTTCCGCCTGGACCAAGGAGCGGTCTTCTTCCACGACCCCCGGCGCTTTGGGCGCATCTGGGTGGTGGAGAGGGGGGACTACCGGGAAATCCCCCTCCTCTCCCGCCTGGGCCCCGAGCCCCTCTCCGAGGCCTTCCGCTTCCCGGAGTTCTGGGAGGGCCTAAGGAGAAGCGCCAAGCCCCTCAAGGGCCTCCTCCTGGACCAGCGCCTGGCCGCCGGGGTGGGGAACATCTACGCCGACGAGGCCCTCTTTAGGGCCCGCCTCTCCCCCTTCCGCCGGGGGAGGGAGGTGAACCCAGAGGAGGCCCAAAGGCTCTTTCAGGCCCTGAGGGAGGTCTTGGGCGAGGCCGTGGCCTTAGGGGGAAGCACCCTTTCCGACCGCACCTACCAGCAGCCCGACGGCCTTCCAGGGAGCTTCCAAGCGCGCCATGCGGTCTACGGGCGCCAGGGCCTCCCCTGCCCCCGGTGCGGCACCCCCGTGGCCCGGGCGGTGGTGGCAGGAAGGGGCACCCACTTCTGCCCCCGGTGCCAGACCTGAGCCCTCCCCCCGCGGGGGGCGCATTAGCCCCACCGGCCCCGGCCCCGGTCCAGGAGGTAGAAGAGGAGGCCAGAAAGAAGAGCCAGCAGGGCGGCCAGGGCCAAGGCCTCCTTAAAGGGGGCCTCTCCCGGCCTCCCCAGGCGCTCGTAGATGGCCAGGGTCAGGGTGGTCCACTCCGGGCGCCAGAGCACCAGGGTGGCCCCAAACTCCCCCAGAATGACGGCCAGGGCCAGGGCAAGCCCGGATTGCAGGGCGGGAAAGACCAAGGGGATCTCCACCCGCAAGAAGGCCCTAAGGGGGGTGGCCCCCAGGACCCGGGCAGCCTGAAGGAGGTTTGGGGAAAGGCTCCTTAGGGCCGGAAGCAGGGCCCGGGCCAGAAGCGGGTAGGCCAAGAGGGCGTAGGCGGCGAGGAGCAGGGGCAAGGAGCCCCGCCAGGCGGGGTAGGCCAGCAAGTAGCCCAGGCCCACCGCCACCGGGCTCACCAGGAGGGGGAAAAGGCCCAGAAGGTCCAGAAGGCGGCTCCCCCGGGCGGCCACCGCGTAGGCCACCCCCAGGGGCAGGGCCAGGAGGAGGGCCAGGAGGGTAAAGCGGAGGCTGTTCCCCAAGGCCAGGGAAAGGGGGGTGAAGTCCTCCGAGGCCCAGGCGGAGGCCAAGGCCCTGGGGTCGGCCTGGAGGAAGAGGGCCCCTAGGGGGGCGAAGAGAAGGAGGAAAAAGATGGCAAGCCCCGCGGTCCAGGCCCAGGAGGCGGGCAAGAGCTCCCCCGGAGGCAGAGGGTAAGGGCGGAACCGCAGGTACAGGAGGACGGCCAGGCCCAGGGTGAGGATCTCCAGGAGCATGAGGGCGCTGGCCTCGGGGAAGGCCAGGCGGTAGGCCAGGAGGGTGTAGACCTCCAC
Source organism: Thermus tengchongensis (assembly GCF_021462405.1). NCBI lineage: Bacteria > Thermotogati > Deinococcota > Deinococci > Thermales > Thermaceae > Thermus > Thermus tengchongensis. Next base: position 23,187 of record NZ_JAKEDU010000009.1, read on the forward strand.
CTCGAGGGTGGCGTACCTGGGCCCTCCCAGGAGGAGGGGCACCCCGAAGGCAGAGAAAGCGTAAAGGAAGACCAGAAGCCCCGCCGAGGCCAAGGCCGGCAGGAGGAGGGGAAGCCCCACCCGGAGGAAGGCGCGAAAGGGGGTAGCCCCCAAGACCCGCGCGGCCCGCATGGGGCCCTCCAGGCGCACGGCCACGGGCAGAAGGATGCGAAGGGCAAGCCCCAGGTTATAGAAGACCGCAGCCAGGAAAAGGAGCGCCCGGGTGCCGTAAAGGTCCACCCCCAAAACCCCCCTGGGTCCGAGAAGGGCCATGAACCCCAGGGCCACCACGGGGGTAGGGAGGACAAAGGGCAAGGTGGAAAGGGCCAAAAAGGCCTCCCGCAGGGGAAAGCGCCTGCGGAAGAGAAAGGCCAGGGGAAGGGCTAAGGAGAGGGTGAAGAAGGCAGAAAGGAGCCCATACTCCAGGCTCCAGAGGTAGCGTTCCCAGTAATAGGGGTTTGCCAGGGCCTTGGCAAACCCCTCCCCCACCCCCAGGGCCAGGATGCGGGAGAGGGGATAGAAGAGGGCCAGGCCTAAGAAGGAGAGAACGAGGAGCCCTGCAAGCCTGGCCACGCCCTCCTACACCCCTTCCCCACGCCCCTTCGCCGGGGCCCCCACCCTGGCTTGGTCAAGGTGGGGCGGTATCACCGCCGCCCCCGGCGCACCGCCTCGGGGCTTTGCCCCTGGAGCACCACCTGGGTCCACTCCGCGATCCAGCGCTCCCGGTTCTGGGCCATGACCTTGGGGTCCAAGCGCACGCTCCCCACGGGCTCGGGGGCGAAGCGGAAGACCTCGGGGAGCTTGGCATCCCGGCGGGCCGGGTACATCCACATCTCCGTGGGGATGTTCTCCTGCACGGGCTTGGAGAGGAGCCAGTCCACCACCTTCTTGGCTCCTTCCAGGTTCTTGGTCCCCTTCAGGATCCCCACGAACTCCACCTGGAAGAAGGCCAGCTCGGGGAAGAGGTTCCCCGTGGGGGGTTCCTGGTACTTGCCCTCGGAATAGTAGACCTCGGCGGCGGGGCTCGTGGTGTAGGAGACCACCAGGGGCCGATCCCCCTTGTAGAGGGTGAAGTGGGTGTAGTAGGCCTCGCTCCAGCCCTTGGCCACCCGCACGCCCCCATCCCGGAGCTTGGCCCAGAAGTCCAGGTACCCGTCCTCCCCGAAGCGGGCCACCGTGGCCATGAGGAAGGCCAGGCCCGGGGAGCTGGTGGCGGGGTTTTGCACCACCAGGAGCCGGGCGTACTCGGGCCGGGCGAGGTCGGCGGGCGCCTTGGGCAAAGAGCGGTCCTTGAAGTGGGCCCGGTCGTAGTTCAGGCTCACCCAGCCGTAGTCCACGGGAAGGGCGCGAAAGCTGGGGTCCAGGAGCAAGGTGGCCTTCAGGTTCTGGATCTCAGGGCTACGGTAGGGGAGGAGGATGTCCGCCTCGAGGGCCCGGGAGAGGAAGGTGTTGTCAAAGCCGTAGATCACGTCGGCAATAGGAGCCCCCTTGGTGAGGATGGCCCGGTTCAGGGTCTCCCCCGCGTCCCCTCCCTTGAGGAAGCGGAGCTTCAGGCCGGTTTCCCGCTCAAACCGGGCGATGAGCCCCTTATCCAGGGAGAAGCTGGAGTGGGTGAGGACCGTGATCTCCTGGGCCCAACCAAGGGCCAAGAACACCAAAGCCGCCAGCAGTCGCAACATAAAAACCCCCTGCCACCGGGGTTTCGGAAAGTCTTCGGCTTTCCGTCACCTTCCCTACGCCGGCATTACCCGGATCAGGTTCCAAGGGTATCTCTCAGCCCCTAACGGGACACCCCCGGTGACGCCCTGAGTTTACCCCACCCTTCCCGGCCCTGGAAGGGCGGTCTTTCACACCCTCCAAGGAGAGGGAGCCAGCAGGCCCTCGAGGCTCTCGCGGAAGGCCTCGCCAAAAGCCTCCGGTTGGTCGATCCAGGGGTAGTGCCCAGCCCCAGGGATCACCCGGATGGGGGCTTTGAGGCGCCCCGCCACCTCCTCCGCGTAGGGGTAGCTGGTGCCGTCCTGCTCCCCCACCACCACCGCCACCTGCTTGGAGCTGGGGGAAAGGTAGGGGGTGTAGTCCAGCCGCCAAAGGCCGTTGCGCAGGAAGCCCCAGGCAGGGGTATCCGGCCCCAGGATGCCGGAGCCCTCCGCCACCCACTCGTACTCCAGGCGGCCATGGGGGGTGGGAAACATGAGGCGGTCGAAGAGGAGCTTGGGCTCCGCCTTCTCCAAGGCCGCCCTCAGGTTCGCCTCGGGGTCGGCCAAGGGCTCCAGCCCCGCCGCCTCCGCAAGCCTTGCGGAAAGCCAGGGGAAGCTCACCCAGGGGGAAAGGAGGACCGCCCCCAGGGCCTCCGGGTAGCGGCGGAGGAGCTCCAGGGCCACCAGGGCCCCAAAGCCGTGGGCCAGAAGATGAAACTGATCCAGTCCCAAGGCCTCGGCCAGGGCCACGGTATCCCCCACCAGGGCATCTATGGTAAAAAGCCTGGGGTCCTGGGGAAGCTCCAGGCTCCGCCCCGAACCCCGCTGGTCGAAGTAGATGACCCGAAAGCCCTCCAGGTAGTCCTGAAGCCCCTCCCTGAGGGCGTAGGCGTTGCCCCCAGGCCCCCCGTGGAGGACCAGGAGGGCCGGGGCATGCTCGTCCCCCACGTCCTCCACGTAGAGCTCCGCTTCCCCTACGGGGATGTAGCCGATTTCTTCCCGCATCCCCTATAGACTACCCCATCCTGAAGGGTAAAGGCCCAAACCTTAACCCCGGGCAGGGCCTGGGCCTTGGCGATGGCCTCCTCCCCGGCGCCGAACACCTCCAGGAGCCACACCCCTTCCCCCTCAAGAAGCCAAAAGGGATGAGGAAGTTCCCAGGCCAAGCGCAAAAGGACCTCCTTCTCCTTCCCCTCCACGAAAAGCACCCTCATCCCTTCCCCCAAAGGCGGTGGTAAAAGAGGATCTCCGCACTCTCCTCCAAGGTGGTGAGGAGGCTGTAGGCCTCGAGGAGGGCCTCCTCTAGGCGCTCCTTGAGGCCGATGGCGAAGGCCCCGTGGCCCCTTAGGAGGCAAACCCGGTGCTCCCTCAGGGCCTCAGCCACAGCCAAGGCCGCCTCCTCCGTGGCGGAAACGGTCCTTGGGGAGAGCACCGGCACCTCCTTTAGGTAGTACTGGCCCTCGAGGTCCAGGGGAACGATCCGGTCCAGGTGCAGGGAAAGGGCCACCGCTACCCGGGGGTGGGCGTGGACGATGGCCCGGGCCGGGGTCTTCCGGTAGACCTCCCGGTGGATCACGCTCTCCACGCTGGCCCCTTCAGGGAAGGGGCCCTCCAGGGGCACCTCCACCAGGTCCTCGGGGGTCAGGCGGGCCTTCTGCACCCCGCTTCGGGTGATGAGAAAGCCCTCCTTGGTGCGCACGGAAAAGTTGCCCGCGGTGGCGGAGATGAGGCGCTGGTGGAAGAGGTCCTCCCCCACCTGGCGAAAGGCGGTGTAGATCCGCGCCAGCATGGGCCTATTATGGTGCAAAAGCCCTTCTGGGGGCGACGCTTAGGAGCCCCCACCCTGGCATAGCCAGGGTGGGGTGGCCTTAGGCCTGCTTCCCAGGCTGCTCGCGGCGGCCAGGGCGGCGGAGGGCAGGCTCCTTCTCCTTGGCCTCCACCGCCTCCTTCCTGGCTTCCTCAATGGCCTTGAGGGTCTTCTTGTCCACCACCTGGGTAAAGCGCACGAAGTCGTTTCCGGTCCCCGCAGGGATCAGGCGGCCCAGGATGACGTTCTCCTTGAGGCCGATGAGCTCGTCCTTCTTGCCGGCGATGGCCGCCTCGGTGAGCACGTGGGTGGTGTTCTGGAAGCTGGCGGCGGAAAGCCAGCTCTTGGTGGAGAGGGCGCTCTTGGTGACCCCCATGAGGAGGGGCTTCCAGGCCACCGGGGTCTTGCCCTCGGCGATGAGCCGCTCGTTCAAGGCCTCCACGTCCCACCGCTCCAGGACCTGGCCCTCCAGCAGACGGCTATCCCCGGGGTCGGTGACCTCCACGTACTTGAGCATCTGCCGCACCACGATCTCGATGTGCTTGTCGTGGAGCTTCACCCCCTGGGCCCGGTAGACCTTCTGGATCTCGTCCACCAGGTAGCGTTCCACCGCCTCGGGGCCCTTGGCCTCCAAAAGCTGGTGGGGGTCCACGGCCCCGCGGGTCAAAGGCTGGCCTGCCTCCACGTAATCCCCATCCTTCACCACCAGGCGGGCATCCTTGGGAAGCTTGTACTCCTTGGAGAAGCCCTCGGATTCCACGAAGACGGAAAGCTTCTCCTCGGTTTCCTCAATGCGCACCACCCCGTCGATCTCGGAGATGACCGCCTTGGCCTTGGGCCTGCGGGCCTCAAAGAGCTCGATCACCCGGGGCAGACCCTGGGTGATGTCGGTACCCACCGCCACGCCACCCGTGTGGAAGGTGCGCATGGTGAGCTGGGTGCCGGGCTCGCCGATGGACTCCGCCGCCACCACCCCCACCGCTTCCCCGATGGACACCGGCCGGGCCATGGATAGGTCGTAGCCGTAGCACTTCTGGCACACCCCGTAGCGGGTCTGGCAGGTGAGGGGGCTACGCACGGGCACCTCCTTGATCTCCCCGGCCTCCGCCGCCTTGATGATGAGCCCCACGTCCTCGAGGGTCAGGTAGCGCCCTTCCTCCAGGCGCTGGCCCAAGACCTCCACCTCCCGGGCCAGCACCCGGCCATAAAGCCCGGACTCGATGTCCGAGCGCTTCCTGAGGCGCAGGGTGCGGGTCACCTCGTCGGGCTGGAAGAGGGGGACGGAGATGAAGTTGGTGGTGCCGCAGTCCGCCTCCCGCACCACGATCTCGTGGGCCACGTCCACCAGCTTCCGGGTAAGGTAGCCGGAGTCGGCGGTGCGGAGGGCGGTGTCCGCCCCACCCTTCCGGGCCCCGTGGCTGGAGATGAAGTACTCCAGCACGGTGAGGCCCTCCCGGAAGGAGGAGCGCACCGGCACCTCGAAGGTCTCCCCCGAGGGCTTTTGCATGAGGCCCCGCATGCCGCAGAGCTGGCGGATCTGCTGGGGGTTACCCCGGGCCCCGGACTGGGCCATCACGTAAAGGGGGTTGAAGGGGTAGTTCTCCTCGAAGTTCTTAAAGACCGCCTGGGTGACCTTCTCCGTGGTCTCGGTCCAGAGCTGGATCACCTGGTCGTAGCGCTCCCGGTCGGTGAGGAAGCCCATCTCGTAGGCCTGCTCGATCTGCCTAAGCTTCTTGTCGGCCTCCTCCAGGTACCTCTGCTTCTCGGGGGGGATGACGGCGTCGTCGATGCCGATGGTGATCCCGCTGGTGGTGGAGAGGGTGAAGCCGTAGTACTTGAGGGCGTCCAGGAGCCTTGCGGTCTTCTCAATCCCCAGGCGCAGGAAGGACTGGTAGACCAGGTCCTTCAGGGAGTTCTTCTCCTGGGGGACGTCCATCTGCAGAAGCTCCTGGGCCACCCGCTCATCCCCCACCGCTTCGCCCACGATGCGGGCGAAGAGGACCCGGCCTGGGCTGGTCTCCAAGCGCCGGCCCAGGTAGCGCACCGTGACCACGTCCTGGAGGTCCAGGTACCCATGGGCCACGGCCAAAAGGGCCTCGTCGGGGTTGGCGAAGACGAACTTGAGCCGGCCCACGCTGGTCTCCTTCCCCGCCACCCGGATGGGGGCGTTCAGGGCCACCTCGCCCCGCTCGTGGGCGGCCAGGGCCTCTTCGGGCGTGGCGAACTCCCGGCCTGCCCCCTTCTTCTCCCGGCGCACCTGGGTGATGTAGTAAAGCCCCAGGATGATGTCCCGGCTGGGCTTGGCTAGGGGCTCCCCGGAGGCCGGGGAGAGGAGGTTGTGGGCGGAGAGCATCTGGATGCGGGCCTCCGCCTGGGCGAAGGAGGAGAGGGGCACGTGCACCGCCATCTGGTCCCCGTCGAAGTCGGCGTTGAAGGCCTCGCAGACCAGGGGGTGGAGCTGGATGGACTGCCCTTCCACCAAAACCGGCTGGAAGGCCTGGATGCCCAGGCGGTGCAGGGTGGGGGCGCGGTTTAAGAGGACCACCTTGCCGTGGATGACCTCCTCCAGGGCATCCCACACCTCGTCCTTGATGTCCCGCTGCCTTTCCAGCATCCTGCGGGCCGCCTTCACGTTGGGGGCGATGCCCTTCTCCTCCATCTTCTTGAGGAGGAAGGGCTTGAAGAGCTCCAGGGCCATGCGCTTGGGCAGGCCGCACTGGTGGAGCTTGAGCTGGGGCCCCACCACGATCACGCTCCGGCCCGAGTAGTCCACCCGCTTGCCCAAGAGGTTCTGGCGGAAGCGGCCCTGCTTGCCGGAGAGGATGTCGGTGAGGCTCCTAAGGGGCCGTTCGGAGCCCGGGTTGGTGACGGGGGAGCCGCGGCGGCCGTTGTCGATCACCGCATCCACCGCCTCCTGGAGCATGCGCTTCTCGTTGCGGATGATGATCTCGGGAGCCCCCTGGGCCAAAAGCTTCTTCAAGCGGTTGTTGCGGTTGATGAGGCGGCGGTAGAGGTCGTTGAGGTCGCTGGTGGCGAAGCGCCCCCCGTCCACCTGCACCATGGGGCGGAGGTCCGGGGGGAGCACGGGCACCGCCTCGAGGATCATCCACTCCGGGCGGTTGCCGGAGTCCAGGAAGGCCCGCACCACCTCGAGGCGCTTCCTGGCCTTGGCCCGCCGGGCCCGGGAGGGGTGCTTCATCTCCTCCAGGAGCTCGGCCTCCAGCTTCTCCAGGTCCAGCTCCTTCAACAAGACCTGGATGGCCTCCGCCCCCATGCGGGCGTCGATGTCGTAGGACTCCACCACCCGCACCACGTTCCGGACCAGGTCCACCTCCACCCGGCCGTAGATCTCGCTCTTGACCCTGCCCCCGTCGGCCAGGGCATCCCCTGGGGCCACCCGGTCCCCGGTGGTTACCTCCACGTCCTCCTCAAAGGGGTAGAGGCGGGCTTTCATCACCACGATGCTGGCGGGCTCGTGCAGGTGGACGATCCCCTCGGCCTCGGCGATCACCTCCTCCTCGGGGTCGATGGCCGCCACCACCTTTTCCCCCGCTTGGACGTGGGCCCCTTCCGGCACCACCACGTTCATGTGGGGGGCCACCGCATAGTCCTTGGGCTCCGTCCACTCTAAGAAGAAGGTGAGGTAGACGGTGTCCCCTTCCTCCTCCGCCTCCACCTCCTTGGCGGTCATGTGGCGGGGCATGCGCAGAAGGCCCCGCCCCTCGGCCAGAGGCTGGCCCTTTTCCACTACCTCCCCGTGGACCACCAAGGGGGTCAACCCCACGGGCAGGAAGTAGCGGGCCACGGGCTCATCGTCCTTAAGGAGGGTGAGGAGGTGGCCCTCCTCGAGCTCCTTGAGCTCCACCACCCCCTCCTCCTCCGACCGGAAAAGGTAGGGCTCGGGGAGTTCCCCCAGGATCTCTCCCGGCCTATAGCCTTCCCTCTCCACCCAGGCGGAGAGGGGAAGGCGGAGGCCCGCCCGCTCCTTGCGCAGGTAGTCGATCCGCACCCGCCGGGGGAAGCGGTAGAGGGCCACCCCATCCATGCGGCTCACTACCCCGGGAGCCAGCTCCTGCCCCTTCACCACCTCCTCCCCGTCCTTGACCAGGGCATCCACCCCCTGGGGCAGGGGGTAGGTCTCCTGCTTGCCGTAGCGGAGCTCCCGGTACTCCTCGTCGGTGAGGAGCTGGCCCTTTTCCACCGGTACCCCGTTCAGCACCGCCCCCTTGGGGTCCAGGACGATGTACTTGCTGAAGTAGAGGACCTGCTCCAGCTCGGTGGCGGACAAGTCCAGGAGGGTGCCGATCTTGGAGGGCACATCCTTCACGAACCAGATGTGGGCCGCCGGGGTGGCCAGCTCGATATGCCCCATTCGGTAGCGGCGCACGATGCTCTTGGTGACCTCCACCCCGCAGCGCTCACACACCTTGCCCTCAAAGCGCTGCCGCTTGTACTTCCCGCAGGCGCACTCGTAGTCCTTGGTGGGGCCGAAGATGCGCTCGTCAAAAAGCCCATCCCGCTCCGGCTTCAGGGTGCGGTAGTTGATGGTCTCGGGCTTCTCCACCTCCCCGTAGCTCCAGGAGCGGATCTTCTCCGGGGAGGCCAGGGCGATGCGGACCTTGCGGACTTCCTTTTTCATTCTTCCTCCAGCTTTTTCAGCAAGCGCTACCGCTTGGACGCCAATCCCTCAAAGATGTCCACGGGGTTGTCCCGCTCGTCCAGGGTCTGCACGTCCAAGGCCAAGGCCTGAAGCTCCTTCACCAGCACCCGGAAGGACTCGGGCACGCTGGGTTCGGGCACGTCCTCCCCCTTGATGATGGCCTCGTAGGCGGCGTTGCGGCCCTCGATGTCGTCGGACTTCAGGGTGAGCATCTCCTGCAAGGTGTGGGCGGCCCCGTAGGCCTCGAGGGCCCACACCTCCATCTCCCCGAAGCGTTGGCCGCCGAACTGGGCCTTGCCGCCCAAGGGTTGCTGGGTGATCAGGGAGTAGGGGCCGGTGGAGCGGGCGTGCATCTTGTCCTCCACCATGTGGTAGAGCTTCATGATGAACATCTGCCCCACCACGATGGGGCCCTCGATGGGCTCGCCGGAGCGGCCGTCGTAAAGGACCACCTTGCCCTGGAGGAAAAGCTCCTTAAGCTGCTCCTCCGGGCTTTTGCCGGGGGTCACCAGGCCCAGCTTCTCCGCCCGGGCCAGGACCTCCAGCTCCCTCTTGTCCACCCCGAAGCCCTCCTCCTTCCGCTTGCCGAAGTAAAGGTCGAAGGCCTCGGCCAAAAGGGCCTTGATCTCGGGCTCCGTGGCCCCGTCGAAGACCGGGGAGATGTAGCGCTGGCCCAGGAAGAAGCCCGCCAGGCCCAGATGGGTTTCCAGGATCTGGCCCAGGTTCATACGGCTGGGCACACCCAGGGGGTTCAGGATGATGTCCACGGGGGTGCCGTCCGGCAGATGGGGCATGTCCTCCACCGGGAGGATCTTGGCCACCACCCCCTTGTTCCCGTGGCGGTTGGCCAGCTTATCCCCCACCTGGAGCTTGCGCTTTTGCGCCACGTAAACCCGCACCACCTCCCGCACCCCGGGCTTCAGCTCCACCCCGGGGTCCCCCCGGCGCAGGCGCAGGGTACCCACCACGATGCCCCCCTCGCCCGGGGGAACCCGCAAGGAGGTGTCCTTCACATCCCGGGCCTTATCCCCGAAGATGGAGCGCAGAAGCCTCTCCTCCGGGGAGGGCTCCTGCTCCCCCTTGAAGCTGGTGCGGCCCACCAGGATATCCCCGGGCTTCACCTCGGCCCCGATGCGCACCACCCCCTCCTCGTCCAGGTCCCTCAGGGCCGCCTCGGAGAGGTGGGGGATGTCCCGGGTGATCCGCTCCGGGCCCAGCTTGGTGTCCCGGGCCTCGATCTCGTAGCGCTCGATGTGGATGGAGGTGTAGAAGTCCCGCTTTAGAAGCTCCTCGCTGATGACGATGGCGTCCTCGAAGTTGTAGCCGTCAAAGGGCATGATGGCCACCAGGACGTTCTGCCCCAGGGCCAAAAAGCCCCCTTCGGAGGCCGGGCCATCCGCCAAGAGATCCCCCCTCTTCACCCTCTGGCCCACGGTCACCCGGGGACGCTGGTCCAGGGCGGTACCCTGGTTGGAGCGCACGAAGCGACGCAAGGTGTACTCCACCAAGCGGCCATCCTCGTAGCGCACGGCGATGCGGCGGCCATCCACCGCCACCACCTCCCCGTCCTCCTCCGCGTAGACCGCGGCCAGGGAGTCCCGCACCACCCGCTCCTCGAGGCCCGTCATCACCACCGGGGCCTGGGCCCGAATGAGGGGCACCGCCTGGGTCTGCATGTTGGAACCCATGAGGGCCCGGTTGGCGTCGTCGTGCTCCAGGAAGGGAATGAGGTTGGTGTTCACGGAGAAGACCTGCTTGGGGGAGACGTCCATGAACTCCACCTCCTCCGGGCCCACGATCACCGGCTCCCCCCGGCGCCTTGCCACCACCCGGTCGGTGGCGATGCGGTTCCCCTCGAGGGGGGTGTTGGCCTGGGCGATGGTGTACCGGTCCTCCTCGGTGGCGGTCATGTAGACCACCTCGTCGGTGACCACCCCGTTCTTCACCCGGCGGTAGGGGGTGCGGATGAAGCCCAGCCCGTCCACCCGGGCGTAGGCGGCCAAGGAGGTGATGAGGCCGATGTTGGCGCCTTCCGGGGTTTCCACCGGGCAGATGCGCCCGTAGTGGGTGCGGTGCACGTCCCGCACGTCAAATCCCGCCCGCTCCCGGGTGAGGCCCCCAGGACCCAGGGCGGAGATGCGCCTTTTGTGGCGCAAGGAGGAAAGGGGGTTGGTCTCGTCCTTGAACTGGGAGAGCTGGCTACGGCTGAAGAACTCCCGGATGGCCGCCTCGAGGGGCCGGTTGTTCACCAGCTTGGCCGGGGTAAGGGTATCGGCGGAGCCCATCACCATCCTCTCCCGCACCCCGCGGGCCAGGCGGCTTAGGCCCACCCGGAACTGGTCGGCCATGAGCTCCCCCACGGTGCGGATGCGGCGGTTGCCCAGGTGGTCGATGTCGTCCACCTCGTGGCCCGGCACCCCGGCGGTGAGGGCGAAGAGGTAGCGCAGGGTGGGGAGGAAGATCTCGTCCTTGAACTCCCCGTCCTCAAAGCGCGCCAGGGTGCGACCGGAAAGGCGCACGCCCAGCTTTTCCTCCGCTTTGTACCGCCCCGCCTCCCCCAGGTCATACCGCCTTGGGTCGGCCAAAAGGCCAAAGAGGTAGGCCAAGGCCTTGTCCTTCTTGGGAGGGTCCCCGGGACGGAGCAGGGTGAAGAGGCGCACCAAGGCCTCCTCCGGGCGCATGGAGAGCACCGCCTCGTCCAGAAGGCCCCCCAAAAGCTCCCCGTAGGCCCCAAGCTCCCGGTTCAGGGTCTCAGCGTCGTAACCCAGGACCCGGAGGAGGAGGATGAGGGGGAACTTGCGCTTGTTGACCTTCATGGAGACGGTGCCGTTCTGCTCCACCTCCAGGTCGATCCAGGGTCCCCGCTTGGGCAAGGGGATGATGCTGGCCACGTAACGCCCGGGACGGGCGGGGTCCGGGGTGAAGTAGACCCCCGGGGAGCGGTGGATCTGGGAAACGATCACCCGGTCGGCCCCGTTGATGATGAAGGAGCCGTCCTCGGTCATGAGGGGGATGTGGCCCAGGAAGACCTCATCCTCCTTGATGAGGCCCGTGTCCTTGTGGATGAGCTGGAGGCGGGCATAGAGGGGGGCCTGGTAGGTGAGGTCCTTCTCCCGGCACTCGTCCTGGGAGAAGGGGGGCTCCCCGATGCGGTACTCCAGGAAGTCCAGGACCATACCGCCCTTGCCCTTGTCCCCCTCCTCCACGGGGAAGGTCTCCTTGAAGGCCGCCTGGATGCCCACGTCCTCCCGCTTATCTGGGGGAACATCGGCCTGAAGGGCCCTCTTGTAGGACTCCACCTGGATTTCCGTCAAAGGGGGAAGGGGAATGACCTCTCGGATGCGACCGAACCGCTTAATCTCCATGCGTCACCTCTGGGAAAGCGGGCCGCCCGAGGTAAGCTAACAGGGTTCTTCCGCGGGACGTGGCGTCCCGCGGCGGCTGGCTCTTACCGTGCTCCCTTGGCCCGACCAAAGAGCACAAACCTTAGCCTAAAGGACCTCCCCAAGTCCCGTCAAGCCGAACGTGCCGACCCCGCTCCTTTTGGCCGCTAGCGCTCCACCTCCACCCTGATTTTATAGTTGCCCCGCCTCGTTTCGCCAAGCACCTCTAGAAGCCTCAGACTCCCCAGGCCCTCCGCCAAGAGGGTGTCCCCCGGGGCCATCTCGTCCTTGGGGGAGGCGGGCCGGCCCTTGAGCCGCACCTTCCCCGCCCTCACCCCCTGGGCGAAGTAGGTGCGGGAGACCCCAAAGCCCTTGGCCCCCACCGCATCCACCCTTAAGGAGGGCACCACCAGGGTGCGGACCCGCTCGCTCTTGGCCTTCAAAGCCCCTTCCGGCGGGGGCAGGAGGGCAAAGCCCGCCTCCTGGAGGGCCTTCTTCCCTTGAGGCAGAAGGGCTACCAGAAAGCCCCCCTCCCACGCCTCGAGGTCCCCCATGGCCTCCCCCAGGTCCGGGGGCTCCTTCTCCAGGAAAACCACCTCCACGGGGTCATGCACGAAGGGGATCTCCGCCGGGTAGAGGACGGCCACCTTCCGCTCCGCCAGGGGGAAGCCGCCGAAGAAGGCCACCCTAAGCCCCTCGGCCCGAGCCGCCTCCTCCAGGAGGGCCTGGGCCTCGAGGTCCAGGAAGCCGGTCTGCACCACCCGCCCGCCCCGGGCCCGTTTGAGGTAGGAGGAGAGGTCCGCCACGAGGAAAGATGATACCCTAAGGAGGGTGGAAAGGCTTAAGGAAGCCGTCCGCCTCCTGGTGGAGGAGCTCAATCCCCTCGGGGTCTACCTCTTTGGCTCGGGAGCCCAAGGCCTTCTGACCCCAGAAAACGATTTGGACCTGGCCATCTTAAGTAGCCGCACGCAAAGGTTGCCCCATCGGCCAAGGCCAAAGCGGCGCGCTCATGGCCTCTTTGGGGCCCCCGTCGTGGCGCAAGCCACGACGGGGTACTTAGGCATAGAGCCTTACCCTCCCGAACGGCTCTTTGCCCTGCGGGGGCCCCTGAGCCTCCTCCTGGGGCGGGAGGTAGACCTGGTGGACCTCCGGCAGGCCGCCCTGCCCCTTCAGGCCCAGGTGGCCGCCTTCGGCCAACCCCTCTACCGGGCGGGGCCGGAAGCCGAGCGCTTTTTGGACCTGGCGCTCAAGGCTTACGCCCGCCTCAACGAGGAAAGGGCTGCTCTCCTGCGGGACGTGCGCACCCGGGGACGGATCTATGGATGATGTCCTCCTTAATAAAGCCGCGACCATAGAACGCTGCTTGAAGCGCATAGAAGAGGAGTACCGGGGCCATGAGGAAGAGTTGGAAACCAACTACACCCGCCAGGACGCCATCGTGCTCAACCTGCTCCGGGCCTGCGAAGCAGCCATAGACATGGCCATGCATGTGGTGCGGCTTAAGCGGCTGGGTTTACCGCAAACCTCACGGGAAGCCTTCGCCCTGTTGGAAAAAGCTGGGCTCCTTTCCCCAAGCCTCTCCCAGCGGATGCAGGCCATGGTGGGCTTCCGCAACGTGGCGGTTCACGACTACCAAGCCCTTTCCCTGCCTATCCTGCACCGCATTCTCAAGGAGCGGCTTGGAGACTTCTTAGTTCAGCGAAACGCTACTCCGAACCCTCCCGGACCACGAAGCTTAAACGGGCGCTGGCCCTTTCCTCTCCCTCCACCAAGGCCCTGACCGCCACCTTGCCCAGGCCCCGGCGGAAGAGGAGGAGCTCGCCTTCCAGGATCAGGGTGTCCCCCGGCACCACGGGCTTTCTGAAGCGGGCCTCCTCCACCCCCACCAAAAAGACCAGCCCCCCGGGCCGGAAGCCCGGCTGCTTGGCGATGGTCCCCACCGCCGCCTGGGCCATGGCCTCGAGGATCAGCACCCCCGGCATGATGGGGTAGCCGGGGAAGTGCCCCTGGAAGTGGGGCTCGTTGAAGGTGACGTTTTTGAGGGCCCGAAAGGTTTTCTCGTCGGCGTGAAGGACCCGGTCGATGAGCAAAAAAGGGTAGCGATGGGGCAGGAGGGCAAGGATCTCCCCAATCTCCACGGCTCACCTCTTCAGGACGTCGTCCGAAGACAGGATGGTGTCCTCCAGCACGTGGAGCATCTCCAAGGCCCTACCCGTGCCTAGGGCCACCGCCTCGATGGGGTTTTCCGCCACCACCACCGGCACCCCCGTGGCCTCCTGCAGGGCCACGTCCAGGTTCTTAAGCAGGGCCCCACCCCCGGTGAGGAGGATGCCCCTCTCGTAAATATCCGAGGCCAGCTCGGGGGGCGTGGTTTCCAAAACCGCCTTCACCCCCTGGAAGATCTTGTCCAACGGTTCCTTGAGGGCCTCGGCCACGTCCTCGGCGGGAATCTCCGCCGTGCGGGGGAGGCCCGATATGAGGTCCCGGCCCCGCACCTCGGCCACCTCCTCCTCCTCCCCGGGAAGGATTTTGGCCCGTCCCAGCTGGATCTTGAGCTCCTCGGCGGTACGCTCCCCGATGAGGAGGTTGTACTTTTGCCGCACGTAGCGGATGATGGCCTGATCCATCTCGTTGCCGGCGATCCTAAGGCTCTCGGAGCGCACGATGCCCCCCAGGGAGATGACGGCGATGTCCGTGGAGCCTCCCCCGATGTCCACCACCATGCTGCCCGTGGGTTCGGCCACGTTGATCCCCGCCCCGATGGCCGCCGCTAAGGGCTCCTCGATGAGGTAGACCTTGTGGGCCATGGCGGACACCGCCTGCACCACCGCCCGCCGCTCCACGTCCGTGACCCCGGAGGGCACTCCCACCATGACCCGCGGCCGGAAGAAGCGGCTCATGGGGGAGAGCACCTTCTGCAGAAAGAGGAGGAGCATGCGCTCCGTGAGGGCGTAGTCGGCGATGACCCCGTCTTTGAGGGGCCTGACCGCCACGATGTTCCCCGGGGTGCGCCCCAGCATGCGGTAGGCCTCGGCCCCCACCGCTTTCACCTCCCGCTTCCCCTGCACCACCGCGATCACGGAGGGCTCGCGCAGCACGATGCCCTTCCCCCGCACGTAGATGAGGACGCTGGCCGTCCCCAGGTCAATCCCGATGTCCTCGCCCCTCAGCATATCGCCCCATTCTAGCCTACCGGGCGTACTCCACCGCCCGGGTCTCCCGCACCACGGTCACCTGCACCTGGCCCGGATAGTTCATCTCCCGCTCGATGCGTTTAGCGATTTCCCGTGCCAGAAGGGTGGCCTTGGCGTCCGTGATCTTGTCGGGCTTAACGATGACCCGCACCTCCCTTCCCGCCTGCACCGCGAAGGCCGTCTCCACCCCGGGGAAGGAAAGGGCGATGCGCTCCAGGGCCTCCAGGCGCTGCAGGTACTCCTCCAAGGACTCCCGCCTGGCCCCCGGCCGGGCGGCGGAAAGGGCGTCGGCGGCCGCCACCAACACCGCATACACGGTCTCGGCGTTTTCCGGGTCGTGGTGGTGGGCGATGCCGTCTATGACCTCCGCGGGTTCCCCGAAGCGGCGGGCCAGGGCGATGCCGATCTCCACGTGGCTCCCCTCCACCTCCCGGTCCACGCTCTTGCCGATGTCGTGCAAAAGCCCCGCCCGCCGGGCCAGGGCGCTGTCCAGGCCCAGCTCCGCCGCCATGATCCCCGTGAGGTGGGCCACCTGGACCGAGTGCTTCAGCACGTTCTGGCCGTAGCTGGAGCGGAAGTGGAGCCGCCCCAAGAGCTGGATGAGGCCGGGCTTCAGGCCCACCACCCCGGCCTCCAGGGCCGCCTCCTCCCCCCTTTCGTAGATGAAGGTCTTCATCTCCTGCTTGGCCTTCTCCACCACCTCCTCGATGCGGCTCGGGTGGATGCGCCCGTCCTTCAAGAGCTCCTCCAGGGCCATGCGGGCGATCTCCCGGCGGATGGGGTTGAAGGAGGAAAGCAAGACCGCCTCCGGGGTGTCGTCGATGATGAGGTCCACCCCGGTAAGGGCTTCAAAGGTGCGGATGTTCCGCCCCTCGCGCCCGATGATGCGCCCCTTCATGGCGTCGGAGGGGATGGGCACCACGGAAACCGCCAGTTGAGCAGCGGTCTCCGAGGCCTGGCGCTGCATGGCCTGGGCCAGGATCTTCTGCGCCTCCCGCCGGGCCTCGAGGCGCGCTCTTTCCAGAGCCGCCCGCACCCTTTGGGCCTTCTCCTCCTCCAGCTCCCGGTCCAGCCTCTCCAGGATGAGGCGCCGGGCTTCCTCCGGGGAGAGGCCTGCCACCTCGTGAAGCCTCCTTTCCACCTCACGTTCCTTCTCCTGCAGAAGGGCCTCCTGGGCCTTAAGCGCCTCCTCCCGCTTGGAAAGGGCTTCCTCCAGGGCATCCAGCTTGAGGGCCCGGGCGTCCAGGGCTTCACCCCGCTTGGAAAGCCTTTCCGCCTCCCGCCGGAGCTCCTCCCGCTCCCCCTTGAGGCGCTCCCTCTCCGCCTTCAGCTCCTCTTGCAAGGCCCTAAGCCTCTCCCGCTCGGCCTTAAGCTCCTCCCGCTCGCTCCTAAGGCGCTCTTCCGCCTCCTGCAAGCGCTTTTTGGCCTCGGCCTCCAAGGCCTCCGAGCGGCGCTTCAGCTCCGTCTCCAGCTCCTGGCGCAAGGCCTTGGCCCGCTCCTCGGCCTCCTGGCGCAGGGTCCTGGCCTCGGCCCGGGCGGCCTCGAGGATCTCCCTGGCCTCCTTGCGGGCGGCCTCGAGGGCCTCCCTGGCCTCTTCCCTGGCGGCCTCCAGGAGCCTTTTGGCCTCCTCCCCGGTCTGGTCCTCCCCCTTGCGCCTGAGCAACAGGGCCCCCGCCAGGACCAAGACCAGGAGAAGAAGCCCCAGGTCCAAAAGGGTCAGGGTCATCTACTCCTCCCCTTCCTCGCTTCCCGCAAGCACCACCTCGTGGGCCCTCTCCAGCACCTTGGCCCGGATCTCCTCCAGAAGCTCGGGCCGCTCCCTGAGGTACTCCGCCGCCTTCTCCCTCCCCTGGCCCAGGCGGATCTCCCCGTAGGAGAACCAGCTTCCCGCCTTCTCGATGACGTTCGCCGCCACGGCCACGTTCACCAGGTCCATGACCGGGTCCAGGCCCTTGCCGAAGTAGATCTCCAGCTCCGCCTCGCGGAAGGGTGGGGCCAGCTTGTTCTTCACCACCTTCACCTTCACCTTGATGCCTACGGCCTCGTTGCCCACCTTGATGGGCTGGCCGCTTTTGCGCACGTCCAGACGCACGCTGGAGTAGAACTTGAGGGCCCGGCCCCCGGGGGTGGTCTCGGGATTGCCGTACATCATCCCCACCTTCTCCCGGATCTGGTTGATGAAGATGGCGGCGGTGTTGCTCTTGGCAAGGACCGCGGTGAGCTTGCGCAGGGCTTGGCTCATGAGCCGGGCCTGGAGGCCCACGTGCTGGTCCCCCATCTCCCCCTCGATCTCCGCCTTGGGGACCAGGGCAGCCACCGAGTCCACCACGATCACGTCCACCGCCCCCGAGCGGGCCAGGAGCTCCACGATCTCCAAAGCCTGCTCCCCGGTATCCGGCTGGGACACCAGGAGGTCCTCCACGTTGACCCCCAGCTTCTGGGCGTAAAGCGGGTCCAGGGCGTGCTCCGCATCCACAAAGGCGGCCACTCCCCCCTGCTTCTGGGCCTGGGCGATGATGGTCAGGGCCAAGGTGGTCTTGCCCCCGGACTCGGGACCGTAGATCTCAATGACCCTTCCCCGGGGAATGCCCCCGATCCCCAAGGCCAGATCCAGGCCCAAGGAGCCTGTGGGGATCACGTCCACCTGGAGCTTGGGCATCTCCCCCAGGCGCATCACCGCGCCCTTGCCGAACTCCTTCTCAATGGTCTTGAGAGCGTTTTCCAGCGCTTTCCTCTTGTTCTCGTCCATGGTCACCTCGCAAAGGGAATTTTTCCAAAATGGTATAGACGGGCCCCTTGGGCTTAAGCTCCGAGCGGACCAGGGCAAACTCCGTCACCAGCCATTCCAAGCCAAAGACCACCGGGGGGACCCGGGGGGCCGGGGCCTTGCGCCGGGCCAGGGTAATGTGGGGCTTGAAAGGCTTATCACCGCCCGCCAGAAGCGCCTCCTCCCCCAGGAACTCCCGCACCCCCTCCCGAAGCCTTTGCGCCAACAGGGCAAACCCCTCTCCTTCCGCCTTGGCGAACCAGACCCTCGGGGTTCCCTCGTTGGGAAAGTAACCCGTGCCCCGGATGCGGGCGGTAAAGGGAGGATGGAGCCGGCCCAGCCGGTGGCCCAGGGCCAAAAGGTCCTCCAGGTCCTCCTCTGACCTTTCCCCCAGGAAGAGAAGGGTGACGTGGAGGTGGTGGGGCGCCACCTCCCTCCACCCCTTGTAGCGGGCCACCCGCTCCTGAGCCTCCACCAAGGCCCGCTTCACCTCTTCAGGAAGAAAAACCGCGTAGAAGAGCCTCATGTTAGGAGCAAGGCCAAGGCGGCATATACGCTTCGCAGCCGCACCACCTCGCGGTCCCCGGGAAAGCGGTAGCGACGCACCTCCGTCCCCTTAGGCCCCGCCAGGGCCACAAAGACCGTGCCCACAGGCTCACCCTCCAAGGGGTCCGGCCCCGCCACCCCGGTGGTGGCCAGGGCATACGTGGACCCGAAAAGCGCCCGGGCGGCCTCCGCCATGGCCTTGGCCGTCTCGGCGGAGACCGTCTTGGCGAGGAGTTCCTCCGGCACACCGAAGCGGGCCTTGGCCCCTACGGAATAGGATACCACGCCGCCCAGGTAGAACCGGCTCGCCCCCGGCACCCGGGTGATCTCCGCCCCCAGAAGCCCCCCGGTGAGGCTTTCCATGGTGGCGAGGGTGGCCCCTTCCAGCTCCAAACGGCGCCTCACCGCCTCCGCTAGGGTAAGCTCCCCCTCGCCCCAGACTTCCTTCAGAAGGCGCTTCTTGATCCTCTCGGAAAGGTCCGCCACCAGGTCCTCCCGGCCCCGCACCACCACCTCCACCCCATGGAGCTTGGGGTAGGTGCCCACCTCCACCTCCTCCTCCCGCTTGAAAAGCTCCCCCAGGCGCTCCACGATGTCCGACTCCCCAATGCCCCAGGTCTTCAGCACCCTTTCCGCGTAAGGGCGGCGGGGCAGGTCCAGCCGGGGGAGCACCTCCTGCCACATGGGCCGCCACTCCGGCGGAGGCCCGGGAAGGAGGATCAGGTCCCTGCCCTCCTTCCGCACCCACCAGCCGGGGGCGGTGCCCCGGGGGTTTTTGAGCCAGGTGGCCGAGGGGATCTTCAGGGCCTGCTTGCGGTTGGCCTCAGGCATGCTTCGGCCCCGGGCCAGGAAAAGGGCTTCGATCTCGGAAAGCACCGCCTCGTCCAGCTCCAAAGGCTCCCCCAAGGCCTCGGCCACCGCCTCCCGGGTCACGTCGTCCGGGGTGGGGCCGAGGCCCCCGGAGAGCACCACCAGTCTCGCCCGCTCCCAAGCGGCCCGCACCTCCCGCACCAGGGGCATGAGCTCATCCACCACCCTTAGGGTCCTCTCCACCTTGAGGGCGTAGGGCTTGAGGCTCCTTGCGATCTCCGCGGTGTTGGTGTCCAGGGTTTCCCCAAAGATGAGCTCCGTGCCTACGCCGATGATCTCCGCCCGCTCCATGTTGCCTCCTTGAAGGGAAGGGGCTCCAGAAGAAAGCGGCCCCCTTTCCCCTCCAGCTCTGCCCCGAAGGGCACCTCCTTGCGCACCACCGCCAGGCCCAGGAAGCCAAAGGGGGTTGGCAAAAGCCGCTTGGCCTCCCCCACCTTGCGGCCTTGCCAGTAAAGCTCTAGGGGAACTTCCGTCCCTGGGCCCAAGGCCCGGAGACCCACCAGGTGGTGGTGGACCTCCTTTCCCTCGGTGCGGGCCATGATCTCCTGGCCCACGTAGCACCCCTTGCCGTAGTCCACCAGGTGGAGAAGCCCCACGCTTTGGGGCAGCTCCCCACGGATGTCGGAAAGGAGGGGGAGGCCCTTTAGGAGGGTGTAGAGGGGGTAAAGTTCCAGGGGGTAGGCCCCCTCGCCGCTTTCCCCCACCTCCTCCCGCCCATCGGCGTAAACGCGCCGGTAAAGAGGAAGCTCCGCAAGCTCCACCTGGTCAAAGACGATGTAGCGCTTCAGGCGGGCCTTCAGCCCCTCGAGGCTCCCCCAGGGGGCTAGGAGGAAGCCCTCGGGGTGGGGGAAGAGGGTGGCCGCCTCCTCGATCTGGCCCCGGTGGTTGAGGAAGAGGGTCCCCGCCGGGCCCGAAAGCCGCCTCAGGTCCCGGGTGGCCTGGCCCTGGAGGAAGGAAAAGGCATCGGGCCCCCGCACCAGCAACACGCCCGGGAAGGCGAAATACCCCTCGCCCGCCAAGGCCTTTTCCAGGGCCCGCTCCATGCCTTCCATTATTGACCAAAGGGTCAGGAAGGGGGAGAATGGCGGACGTGCGCTTTTTCTGGGGCTCCTTCCTGTCGCTTTTCCTCGTGGGGGTGATCGTGGCCCTGCCCGGGGCGGCCCTCCCCCATTGGCGGGCCCGGTACGGGGTGGAGGACGAGGTGTCCTGGTTTTTCGCCGCCCTCCTCCTGGGCCTCCTCCTGGGGGTGCGCCTGGCCCAGGGGGAAAGGCGCCACCCACTTCTTCCCGCCGCCTTGGGGCTGGTGGGCCTGGCCCTATGGGGGGTGGCCCTGGCGCCTTTCTTTCCCCTGGTGGTGGCCCTGGCCTTCCTCCTGGGGCTTGGGGAAGGGGTGATGAACGTCCACGGCAACAGCCTGGTGGGCGAGCTTTTCCCGGAAAGGCGGGTGGCCCTCCTCAACCGGGTGAACGTGGCCTTCGGTCTGGGAGCGGTTTTCACCCCCTTCGCCCTCACCCTCCTGCCCTACACCGCGGTGCTCCTGCTGGCGGGCCTTCTGGCTGGGGCGGGGGCCCTCTTGCTGTGGAAGGCCCCGGCGGTGGCCCACATCCCTCAGGAGCGGGGGCGGGGGCTTTGGCCCTTTCTCCTGGCGGTGGCCCTTTACACGGGCCTCGAGGGCTCCTTGGCCACCTGGAACCGGGTCTGGCTGGAACGCCTGGGCCACGCCACCGCCACGGGGGGCGTGCTCCTCTCCCTCTACTGGCTCTTCCTGGCCCTGGGACGGCTTCTTTTGGCAGAGCGGGTGGCGCGAAGCCCCCTGACCGCCTTAAGGGGCCTCCTCGTGGGGGTTCTGGGGCTCCTCCTCCTCAACTTCCTCCCCCCCACCGCCCTGCTCTTTCCCCTGGCGGGCTTCTTGCTGGGCCCCCTCTTCTCCACCCTTTTCGCCCTGGTCCAGGCCCGCTTCGGCCACCGGGCCTTAGGGGGCCTCCTCTACGCCGGGGCCACGGGAGGCACCCTCATCCCCGCTCTCTTCGCCCTCCTACCCACGGGGGGCATCCCCGTGGGCCTCTTCGCCCTGGCCCTGGGGCTCTTCCTGCTGGTGGCCGGTTTGGAAGGGAGAAAAGCGCATGTTAAAGGCCCTCCTCTTTGACCTGGACGGCACCCTGGTCGACACCGATCCCCTGCACCGCCTGGCCTGGCAGGAGGTCCTGGCCCCCTTGGGCCTTCGGGTGGACGAAGCGTTCTACCGCAAGCGCATCTCGGGCAGGCTGAACCCGGAGATCGTCCGCGACCTCCTGGGGCTGGAAGGGGAAGCGGCCTGGCGGCTCATCGAGGCCAAGGAGGCCCGCTTCCGGGAGCTGGCCCAGGATCTAAAACCCACCCCGGGGCTCCACGAGCTCTTGGCCGAGGCCGAGGCCCAGGGCCTCACCTGGGGGGTGGTGACCAACGCCCCCAGGGCCAACGCCCACCACGTGCTTAGGGCTTTGGGCCTCCACCCGCCCCTCCTGGTCCTGGCGGAGGAGGTGGGCCGGGGCAAGCCCGACCCCCTGCCCTACCGGGTGGCCTTGGAGCGGCTGAGGATCCCCCCGGAGGAGGCCTTGGCCTTTGAGGACTCCCCTTCCGGGGTGAGGAGCGCCGTGGGGGCGGGGATTCCCACCTACGCCCTCCTCACGGGGCACGAGGAGAAAACCCTCCTCGAGGCGGGGGCTAAAGGAGTCCTCCGCCACTTCCACCAAGCCCTGGATTTACTCTAGGGCATACCGTCGGAAGGCTTCCTCGTCAAACCGCACCTCTACCAGATCCTCCCAGTAAAGCCACCCCTGGCGGAAGGTGGGGAAGTCCAAGAACCCTCCTTCCGCCTTCAGGTGGAAGGCCAGCTCGTTGGGCTCGGTCACCCCTTGCTGGAAGGCCAGGAGGGCGGACTGGTAAGCGCCAAAGGAGCTCTGCGCCTGGCTGCCCACCATGGCCCGCTTGCCCCTTTCCCGGGCCAGGGAAAGCATCTCCAGGGTCCAGGTGATGCCGGTGCGGGCGGGCTTGAGGTTCAGGACGTCGAAGGTGTCCAAGGCCAGCTCCCGGCGGAGGTCCTTGGGGGTCATGGCCGAGTCGTCGGCGATGAGGGGGAGGATTTTCTTCTCCCTGAGCTTCCTTCTAGCCTCCACCTCCTCGATGGGCAAGGGCTCCTCCACGTAGAGGAGGCCGAGCTCCTTCCAGGCCAGGAGGTAGCGCTCGGCGTCCTTGGGGGATAAGGTCTCGTTGGCGTCGGCGTAGAGCTCGGCGTCCGGGAAGGCCTCCTTGAGGCGAGCGATCCGCCGGGAGTCCCCCTCGAGGTCCCGGCCCACCTTCACCTTGAAGACCCGCACCCCCGCCCCGTAGGCCATGCGGGCATCGGCGAGCATCTCCTCTTCCGAGGCCATGCCCAGGAGGTAGGCCACCCGCACCCGGTGCTTGGCGGGCTTCAGGACCTGGTGGAGCTCCTCCCCCTCGCTCCTGGCCCAAGCCTCCCAGAGGGCGGTGTCCAGGGCCCCCTTAAGGGCATAGTTGCAGGGGAAGCCTTCCAAAACCGCGCGGATGGCCTCCTGGTCGTCGGCCTCGAGGCCCAAGAGCCTGGGCCTCAGATACTCTAGCCCCGCCCGCACGCTCCCCAGGGTCTCCCCGTAGATGGTGGGCCGTATGGCCACCTCCGCCCGGCCCAGGGCGCCGTCGGAAAGCTCCACCTCCAAAAGGGCGTGCTCCAGGGCGGCCATCTCCGAGGCCTTCCCCCAGCGCAAGGGGGCCTTCAGGGGGATGCGGAAAGGGATGAGACGAAGGTCCTTGATGGTCGCCATAAGGCCATTCTAAGCACCCACACGCAAAGGTTGCCCCATCGGCTAAAGCTGAAGGGGCGTGCCTATGGTCTCTTTGGGGCCCCCGTCGTGGCGCAAGCCACGACGGGGTACTTAGAAGCCCCGCTCCCGCAAAAAGGTCCGCACCGCCAAGACCTCCTCCTCCGGGGAAAGCCTTTCGGTATCTAGGACAAGGGCCTGGGGATGGCCCTCCAAAAGGCGCAAAGGGCCTAGGGGATCGTAGTTGCGCTTCTCCTCGGCCACGATCTTGAGCTTGGCCAAGACCTCTTCCAAGGGCGCCAGGGCCAGGGCCTCCTCCAACTCTTCGGGCGAGAGCACCCCCTCGGCCAAGGCCCTTAGCTCCGCCCTTTCCTCTGGGCGAAGCTCCACCCGGTCAAAGGCATCCCGGCGGGAGAGGAGCCTCTTGAGCCTAGTAGCCTCCCGGGCGTGGAGGACCACGAAAAGGGCCTTGGGCAGGTGCTCCAAGGCGTAGGCCACCTCCGCCTCCCCCCTCAGGCCGTCAAAGAGGAGGAGGGGGTGGGGTTCCGCATACCCCCGGGCCAGCACCTCCGCCACCCCTCCCGGGAACTCCTCCCGAAAGCGCCGGGTGAGGCGGAAGCGCTCCTCCCGGGGGATGGGGGGCTTGGCCCCGAAGCGGGGGAGGACGTAAAGGTCCACCAGTTCCCGGCGGTCGGGAAGGCGGGGTAGGCCCAGGGCCTCCACCAGCGTGCTCTTCCCCACCCCGGTGAGGCCCACCAGGATGACAAGGGAAGTCTCGCGAACGGGGAGCAAACCCTCTTCCTCAAACAGGGCAAAGCGCACGGCCATGACGCCATGCTAACCGGCCTCTGTTAGGATGGGAGGGGTATGAAGCGGACCCTAGCTCTTCTAGCCCTGCTCCTAGGCTTCTCCCTGGCACAGGCCCCGGCCTACCCGGAAAACGCCCTGGGCCTCGGCTACGCCCCCGAGCGGGGGGTCTACCTGCAAGGAAGCCTCCTTCTGCCCTTCAGCCCTCTGGGCATCGACACCGGCCTGGACGCCCAGGTGCTCCTTTCGCAAAACCCCGAGGTCTACGCCCTCCTCAAGGCCAACCTCTTCCCCGGCCTGGTCCTCATGGACCTCTACACCTCGGTGGGCCTGGGCCTGGACCTGCGCTACCCCTTCGGGGTGCACCTGGGGCCGGTGGTGAGCCTCGAGGTGCCGGGAGGAGCCCTTTCCGCCTACGGGGGACTCGGCTACCAAAGTGGGTTCCACTTGGCCTGGGGAGCGGGGTTTAGGCTCTATCTGGAGCCCCTAGCCCTGGAGGTTTCCGCCTCTGATCGGTATCCCTTCCTCTTAAGCCTCCTCTACCTTTGGTAACCCGTGCGCCGCCTGCCCCTTTTCCTCTTCTCCCTCCCCGCCCTCCTCACCCTGGGCCTTTTCGTCCTCTACCCCTTCCTGGACGTCCTCCGCTTCTCCACCTGGGAGTGGTCGGGGCTTTCCGAGCCCCGGCCCGTGGGCCTGAAGAACTACCAGGACCTCCTTCAAGACCCTGCCTTCTGGGGAAGCCTCCGGGTGACCCTTAAATTCATGCTCCTGGCCCTACCCCTCTTCGTGGGGCTTTCCGTTGGCCTAGCGGTGGCCCTGGAGGGGGCCCCCTACGAGCGCTTCGCCAAGAGCCTCCTCTTCCTCCCGGGCCTCGTCACCTTGGGCGGGGCCACCCTAAGCTGGTACACCCTCTTCACCCCGGAATACGGGGCCCTGGCCCAGTTCCTGCCCATTCCCCCCTGGGACCGGGAGGGGTTTTGGGCCTTGGTGATGGTGGTCCTCTTCACCCTGTGGCGGCACCTGGGGTACGGGGTTCTGGTGGCCTCGGCCCGGCTCAAGGCCATCCCCAAAACGCTTTTGGAAGCTGCATACGTGGATGGGGCCGGACCTTGGGAAGCCTTCCGCCACGTGGTCCTTCCCCTCATGCGCCCGGCGGTGACCTTTTTGGTGGTGGTGGGCACCATCCTCTCCCTGCAGTCTTACGCTGCGGTCTTCCTCCTCACCCGGGGCGGGCCCTACGGGGCCACCCGGGTGCTGGGCTACTACCTTTACGAATCGGGGTTTGAGAACTTCCGCCTGGGCTACGCCGCCGCCGTCACCGTGGTGATCCTCCTCCTCACCCTCCTCTTCGCCTACGCCCAGCTAAGGCTTCTGCGTCACGGGGAAGAGTAGCGGTAGCGGGCCAGGTCCTGCAGGTGCCCCTCAAAGTCAGCGTTCAGGAAAAGCCTGCCCTTGGCGTGGAAGAAGTAGAGGTACGGGCGCCCTTTGGGATCGGTGCGCACCGGGTTGAGCACCGCCAGGAGGGCCGCCCGTCCGGGGTTGCCGATGGGCCCTGGGGGGAGGCCAGGGTAGCGGTAGGTGTTGTAGGGGGAGTCCACCCCGAAGTCCCCCGCCCTGCGGGAAAGCTCAGAAAGGCGCTTGCCCAGGGCATAGGCCACGGTGGGGTCCGCCTGGAGGGGCATGCCCCGTTCCAAACGGTTCAGGAAGACTCCAGCGATCTTGGGCATCTCCTCTGGGCTTCCCGCCTCCGCCTGCACGATGGAGGCTAGGGTCACCCAAGCGTGCACGGAAAGGCCTTGCTCCTCAAGCAGGCGCCGCACCGGAGGGGTGAGCTCGGCGGCGAAGCGGCTGAGCATGGCCCGCACCACCTCTTCGGGACCCACCAAGAGGTCAAAGGTATAGGTGGCGGGGAAGAGGTAGCCCTCGAGGGTGGGCCCCTCCACAAAGGAGGGCCTGACCGCCCCCGGCTCCCGGACGAGGCGCAAAAACCCCTCCCCGTCCAAGCCCGCCTGGGAAAGCCTTCGGGCGTAGTCCACCCCCCTCTCCCCCTCGGGGAAGGTGAGGGTCACCGTGAGGGGGCGCTCCCCCCCGGTGAGGGCCCGGGCCAGGCGGAAGGCCCCTTCCCCCTCGAGGCGGTAAACCCCGGGGACCAGCTTCTTGGCCCGGCCGGAAAAGCGGAGGTAGGCGGAAAAGAGGTACCCGGAGCGCAAAAGCCCGGCCTCTTCCAGAATCCTGGCCACCTCCTGGCCCGTGGCCCCCTTGGGGATGCGCACGGTGGCCTCCTTTCCCGTGGGACCCAAAAGCCAGAGGGCGTAGAAGAGGAGGAGGGCGAAGGTGAGGAAGAGGACCACCACTCCCCGCCAAAGCCAGGTCCTAGAGCCTTCCCGCAAGATAGCCCTCCAAGAGGATCACCGCGCTCATCTCGTCCAACCGGCCCTTCTCCCGGCGGATCCGTTTGGGGGCATGTTTCAGGCGCCGGGCTGCTGCCTGGGTGGTGTAGCGCTCGTCCACAAGCTCCACCTCCACCCCCTTAGCCCTCAGCGCCTCCACCAGGGGAAGGACCCGCTTGGCCTGGGCGCTTTCCCTGAGGTCGGTGCGCAGGGGAAGGCCCACCAAGAGCTTCCCTAATCCCTCCCGGCGCACAAAGTCCAGGAGGGCCGCCACATCCTCCTCCAGGCTCCTCCGCACCAGATACCCCCGGCCAAAGGCGAAGGGGCTCCCCTCCTCCCCCACCGCCAGGCCGATCCGGGCCTCCCCCACGTCAAGCGCGCCCACCCGCATACTGCACGCTGCGGTCCGCCAAGGCCACCCCCAGGTAGAGAAGGAAGACCCCTAGGGCCCTTCCCGCCTCCTCGAGGCCCACCACCCCGAAGCGGTTCAGGGTGCTGGTGGAGGCCAGCACCAAAGCGGCCAGGAAGATGAGGGCCGTGCCCTGGGCCCTGAGGGGGTTCCTGCGCCAGAAGAGCAGGGTGGTATAGAGGGCCACCCCCGCCATGAGGAGGGTGCCCAGGAGGTTGAAGGGGATGGTCCAGAGGCGGGGGGAGGTGAGGCTGGGCTCGGGGAAGGCCGCCCCCGAAGGGGTGTAGGGGGCGGGCAGGCGGGCGAAGTCCAGGGGGGCGGAGGCCACCAGGAAAAGCCCGTAGAGGATGAAGGGGACAAGCCCCAAAAGCAGGGCGCGGGCCGCCTTGGGGTTCAGGAGGGCCAGGCTTCCCAGGCCCAGGAAGGTCACCCCGTGCATGGCCCCGGCCAGGTACCAGAGGCGGTAGAGGAAGGGGTCCCAGGCCCCGAGGAGCTTGGCCATTAGCTCCGCGGAGACTGCCAGGGCGAAGAGGAGGAGGCCCAGGGCGTAGAGGGCGTTGTGGAGGGCGGGCCGCCTGCGGTACCGGGCGAAGGTGAGGCCGAAAAGGGCCCAGGAGAGGGCCACCGCTATCAGGCTCAAGAACAGGGTCATGCGGCCATTTTACCCTCAGGGGTACCCGGGATGGGTGTCCTTTAGGGGAGGATTTCGGGAAGGGCCTGGCGGGCCTTTTCCGGGTCCAGACCCGCCCCCTGGGCCAAGGCCCCCCGGCCGCCCCCCCGGCCCCCGGCCCGCTCGGTGAGGGCGCGGAAGAGGGTGCCCGCCTCGAGGCCCCCTTCCTGGGCCCTTGGGGAAAGCTTCAGCACCGCCTGACCCCCGCCCAGGACCAAGGCCACGTCCGCACCCCTTTGCACCAGGTCGTCTGCCGCCTGGCGCAAAGCGGCCACGTCCACCCCGGAAAGCTCCACCACCCCGTAGCGCAGGCCGCCCTTTTCCGCCAGGGCCACCTCCTTCTTGAGCTCCGACTGCACCAGCCGGGCCTTGAGGCTTTCCACCTCCTTCTCCTTCTGGCGGAGCTCATGCAGAAGTTTCTCCAGCCGCTCCTCCAGGGCGGCCTCCCCCACGGAAAGCCTCTCCGCCAAGGCCTTCAGGCGGTTCAAGCCCCCCCGGGCAAAGCGGATGGCCGCCTCCCCGGCCACCGCCTCGAGGCGCCGCACCCCGGCGGAGACCGCCTCCTCCTTCTGGATGAGGAAGGCCCCGATCTCCCCCGTGCGCCGCACGTGGGTGCCCCCGCAGAGCTCCTTGGACTCCACCCCCGGCAGGGGGCTTCCCTCCACCCGCACCACCCGGACCACCTCCCCGTACTTCTCCCCGAAGAGGGCCATGGCCCCTTCCCGCTTGGCCTCCTCCAGGGGCATGTAGCGCCAGGTGACGGGGAAATCGGCCACGATCCAGCGGTTCACCAAAAGCTCAATGCGCTCCAACTCCTCCGGGGTGAGGGCCTCGGGGTGGGTGAAGTCAAAGCGCAGGCGGTCGGGGGCCACCAGGCTCCCCGCCTGGCGCACGTGGGGGCCCAAGACCGCCCTTAAAGCGGCGTGCAGGAGGTGGGTGGCGGTGTGGTGGCGCTCGGTGTCCCGGCGGGCAGGGTCCACCACCGCCCGCACCCGCTCCCCCACCCGCAAGACCCCCTCCTCCACCTTGGCCTTGTGCAGGAAAAGGCCCCGCTCGGTCTTCTGGGTGGTCTCCACCTTGGCCCGGCCCCCCGGCCACTCCAAGTGGCCAAAGTCCCCGATCTGCCCGCCCCCTTCCGCGTAGAAGGGGGTCCGGTCCAACACCACCTGCACCTCGGTGCCGGGCCCGGCCTCGGGAAGGCTCTGGTCCCCCGCCAGGAGGGCGAGGACGGTGCCCTCGGCCTCGAGGGCCCCGTAGCCCAGAAACTCCGTGGCCCCCTTCTCGGCGTAGAGCTCCTCCAGCACCTGGGCGCTCTTCTTGAAGATCTCCCGCTCGAAGGCCATGGCCGCCCGGGAACGCTCTTGCTGCTCCTCCATGGCCTTCTGAAAGCCCTCGGTGTCCACCCCAAACCCCCGCTCCGCGGCGATCTCCACCGTGAGGTCCAGGGGGAAACCGTAGGTGTCGTAGAGGCGGAAGGCCTCCCCCCCCGGCAGGGCCTCCCCCGGCTTGAGGCCCGAAAGAAGGGCGTCCAGCCGCTTAAGGCCCCCCTCCAGGGTCTCCAGGAAGCGCTCCTCCTCGAGGCGGATCTGCCTTTCCACCGCGGGCAGGTTCTCCCGCATCTCCGGGTAGAAGTCCCCCAGGACCTCGGCCACCACCGGGGCCAGGCGGTGGAGGAAGGGCTCCTGCAGGCCCAGGAGGTAGCCGTGCCTCAGGGCGCGCCTGAGGAGGCGGCGGATCACGTAGCCCCGCCCGGTGTTGGCGAAGACCACCCCGTCGGAGAGGGCCGCCACCACCGCCCGGATGTGGTCGGCGATCACCCGGTGGCTCACCGAGGCCTTCCCCTGGTAGGGCTTGCCGCTATAGAGGGCCACCCGCTCGATGATGGGGTAGAAGGTGTCCGTGCGGTAGAAGTCCTCCACATCCTGCAGGATGGCCGCCACCCGGTAGAGGCCCATGCCGGTGTCGATGTTCTTCTGGGGCAGGGGCTTGAGGATGCCGGGGCCAGGGATGGGGCCTTGGCGGTCGTACTGGGTGAAGACCAGGTTCCAGATCTCCACGAAGCGGTCCCCGCTTCCCGTGTTGGGCCCGGTCTCATCCGGGGTGCCGAAGGCAGGCCCCCGGTCGTAGAAGATCTCCGAGCAGGGGCCGGAAGGCCCGTTGGGCCCGTGGGTGATGGCCCCGCCCGGCCAGTAGTTCTCCTCCTCGCCGAAGCGGCCGATCCTTTCCTCGGGCACCCCCACCAGGTCCCGCCAGATGGCGTAGGCCTCGTCGTCGTCCTCATAAACCGTGACCCAGAGCCTCTCCGGGTCCAGGCCCAGCCACTTGGGATCGGTGAGGAACTCCCAGGCCCAGAGGATGGCCTCCTTCTTGAAGTAATCCCCGAAGGAGAAGTTGCCCAGCATCTCGAAGAAGGTGTTGTGCCGCCCCGTACGGCCCACGTTCTCAATGTCCCCCACCCGCAGGCACTTCTGGCAGGTGGTGACCCGCCGCCACTCCTTGCCCCCGAAGATGGGCTTGGCCCCTAGGAAGTAGGGCTTTAAGGGGGCCATGCCCGCGGAGGTGAAGAGCAAGGAAGGGTCGTTCTCGGGGATGAGGCTGAAGGAGGGCAGGCGCAGGTGCCCCTTGCCCTCAAAGAAGGCGAGGTACTTCTCGCGGATCTCGGCGGTGCGCATGCCTCTGATTATAGGGGCTCAACGCGCCGGTCTTCACCCCTTTGACGTCAAACCCTCATACCGTCAAAATGGTGGCATGGCCAGGCGCAAGACCACCCTGTACCTGGAGGAAGAGGTGCTCCGGGCCGCCAAAGTGCGGGCAGCAAGCCTGGGCCTAAGGGAGTCGGAGCTGGTGGAGCGGGCCTTGCGCCACTACCTGGGCCTGGAACGCCTCGAGGCCCTTCTCAAAGGCCCCCTCTCCGAGGAAGAGGCCCTGAAGCTGGCCTATCAGGAGCTCCACGCCTCCCGGGGATGATCCGCGCGGTCCTTGACCCGGGGGTGCTGGTGGCGGCCCTTCTTTCCTCCCAGGGGGCCCCGGCGCAACTTGTGCGCCTCTTGGTGAAAGGGCGTTTCCAGCTCGTCCTTTCCCCCAAGCTTCTCGAGGAAACCGAGCGGGTCCTAAAAAGACCCAAGTTCCGAGACCACGTGAACCTCGAGGAGGTCCAGGACTATCTGGCCTTCTTGGTCCGCTGGGGAGAGCTGGTCCCCGACCCTCCGGAAAGCCCGGGCCTATGCCCCGACCCCGGGGACGACTACGTGGTGGCCTTGGCGCGGGCCTCGAGGGCCAGGGTCCTGGTATCAGGGGATGGGCACCTGCTGGGGCTTTCCCATCCCGAACCCCCTGTGCTCACCCCCAGGGCCTTTCTGGAGCTTCTGGAATCCCTCGGGCCTCAGGCATAATGGGGCCATGACCGTCCAGATGCGCCGCTACCGGCTTAAGGAAGGCACCCGAGAAGCTTTCCAAAAGGTTTTCCTAGAGGTCATCGTCCCCCTGCGCCAGGCCATGGGCTTCAGGGTGCTTGGGGCCTACTGGCTCTCGGACCGGGACTTCCTCTGGTTCGTGGGGCACGAGAACTTCGCCGAGGCGGAGAAGGCTTACTACGAGCACCCCGAACGGAGGAAGGTGGACCCCCGGGTGTTCCTGGAAGAGATGGAAACCCGCTTCGTGGAGAGGCTCCTCTAACCTCTACCCGCCCGGGTGGGGGGGCTGCCCCTCCTTCCCCTCCCGAAACCCGGGGCCATGCCCCACCGGCCCCGCGCGGGCCCCGTGGGGGGGCACGATACCCCGTGCGTGCTGTTGAACCCTTCCCTCGCCTTCACCTGGCGGAGGTCTTGGATACCCTTTCACCGGGGCCCCCACGCGGACAAAGTCCGCATGGGGTGGTATCACCGGGGCCCCCAGGGGGACTTTGTCCCCGTGGGGTGGTGTGACCTGTGCTCCCCCCCACACCCGGCCCGCTCCCAAGGGGTAAGCTTGGCCCTGTGGAGATCTTCCACCTGGTCCTACGCAACCTCCTGGCCCGCCCCGTGCGGAGCCTCCTCACCCTCCTCGGGGTCCTCATCGCCACCAGCAGCATGGTCCTCTTTCTCTCCTTCGGGGAGGGCTTAAGGCGCTCCCTCTTCCAGGAGCTTTCCCGGGTGGGCCCCGCCATCCAGGTGGTGCCGGAAGGCACGGAGGGCCTGGGTTTCGGCGCTTACCCGGAGATCACCCCCGCGCAGCTCCAAGCCCTGGAGGAGGCGGGCCGGGCCTTAGGGGTAAGGGCCTTGGTGCCCACCCTCTTCCTGAGCCGGGGCGGGTTTGACCCCCAGACCTCCTTCTTCTTCCAGGGCCTGCCCCGAGGGGTGGGGCCGGACCTCCTCTACCCCGGGGTAAGGGCCAAGGAGGGCCGTCTGGT
This sequence comes from Thermus tengchongensis, assembly GCF_021462405.1. NCBI lineage: Bacteria > Thermotogati > Deinococcota > Deinococci > Thermales > Thermaceae > Thermus > Thermus tengchongensis. The sequence continues at coordinate 54,631 of NZ_JAKEDU010000009.1, forward strand.
TCCCACGGCAGGAGGTGCGGTGGTGGGGGGGAAGGTGGCCAAACGGAGCCAGCTCGCCCTGGAAAGCCCCTTGCGCCTTTCCCCCCAGGTGACCCTTAGGGTGGAGGGCATCCTGGAGGAAAGCGGGGGCCTGGCGGACAACCTGATCTTCGTGCCCCTGGAGGCCTTGCAGAGGGTGCTGGGCACCCAGAACTTCAGCGCGGTCTTGGTAGCCCTCTCACCGGGACAAAGGGCGGAGGAAGTGGCGAGAAACCTGGAAAAGGCGGTCCCAGGCCTCAAAGCCCAGACCACGGGGGACGTGATGCGCTTTGCCGAGCGCGCTTTGCGCATCAGCGACCTGGTGCGCTTCGGCATCAGCCTGGTGGCCTTGATCGTGGGCGGGCTTCTGGTGGCCAACACGGTGATGATGTCCGTGTACGAGCGCACCCGGGAGTTCGGGGTCATGCGGGCTTTGGGGGCCAGGCGGGGCTTCATCTTCCGGCTGGTGGTCCTCGAGGCCCTCTTCCTGGCCCTCCTGGGCGGGACCCTGGGCCTGGCCTTGGGGGGCATGGTTTCCTACGCCATCAACCTCTATACCTTCGCCCAGGTGGGTCTGGCCCTCTCCGCCGTAACCCCCCGCCTGGCCCTTTTCTCCCTCCTGGTGGCCTTGAGCCTGGGCCTTTTCGCCGGCCTCCTTCCCGCCTACAACGCCAGCCGCATCCCGGTGGTGGAAGCCCTGGGGAGGGTCTAGGGGGTGCCCATGCTGCGAGCGGAGAACCTCACCAAGCGCTACCGCCAAGGGGAGAAGGAGGTGGTGGCCCTAGCGGGCTTCACCTACGCCTTCCCCCTGGGGGCCACCGCGGTGGTGGGCCCTTCGGGAAGCGGCAAGACCACCCTGTTGAACCTGCTGGCGGGCTTTGACCTCCCCAGCGAGGGGGGAGTCTTTCTAGAGGAAACGCCCCTCCACCGCCTTCCCGAGGACGCGCGGGCCGAGGTGCGCCTGAAGCGGATGGGCTTCGTCTTCCAGCAGTGGAACCTGATCCCCACCCTCACCGCCTGGGAGAACGTGGCCTTCCCCCTGCTCCTCGCCGGGATACCCCCCAAGACCAGGCGAGAACGGGCTTTAGAGCTTCTGGAGAGGGTGGGCCTGGAAGCCCGGGCCTCCCACCTGCCGAGCCGCCTTTCCGGCGGGGAGCAGCAGCGGGTGGCCCTGGCCCGGGCCCTGGCCCTGGACCCCCCCATCCTCTTCGCCGACGAGCCCACGGGCAACCTGGACGCGGAGTCCCGAGAGCAGGTGGCCTCCCTCCTCTTTGAGGCGGGGCGGGAGCGGACCTTAATCCTCGTCACCCACGACCTGGAGCTGGCGGCCCGGGCGGAGCGCATCCTGCATCTGAAAGGTGGCAGGTTGGCCCGGGAGGAGTTGCTCCGGCCTACCCGGTAGGGACATCCCGCCCACCCCTCCCGTGGCAAAATACCCCCCATGGGCAAGCGCATGGTGGTCGTGGGCGGCGTGGCGGGCGGGGCCTCTGCCGCCGCCAAGGCCAAGCGGGAGAACCCAGACCTCGAGGTGGTGGTCTACGAGAAATCCGGGTGGGTTTCCTACGGGGCCTGCGGCCTTCCCTACGTGCTCTCCGGGGAAATCCCCCGCCTGGAGCGGCTCGTGGCCCGCACCCCGGAGGAGTTCCGCAAAGGAGGGGTAGAGGTCCACACCCGCCACGAGGTGGTGGACGTGGACCCGGAGCTGAAAACCCTCACGGTCTTTGACCACGTGGAGGGGCGCACCTTCCAGGACCGCTACGACTACCTGGTCCTGGCCACGGGGGCCAAGCCCACCCTTCCCCCCATCCCAGGCACGGAGCAGGCGGGGGTCTACACCTTACGGAGCATGAAGGACGGGGAGGCCCTCCTAAGGGCCCTGGAAGGGGCCAAGAGGGCCACCATCCTGGGGGCGGGGTACATCGGCCTCGAGGTGGCCGAGGCCTTCCGCAAGCGGGGCCTGGAGGTAACCCTTTTGGAGCTCAAGGACCGCCCTCTCCCCCACTGGGACGAGGAGGTGGGGAACCTCCTCAAGGAGGAGCTGGAGCGGCACGGGGTGGAGGTCTGGACCGGGGTGAAGGTGGAGGCCCTCCGCGGCCAGGGCCGGGTGGAGGCGGTGGAGACCTCGGAAGGCGTGGTGTCTACCGACCTGGTGCTAGTGGCCACGGGCATCCGGCCCAACACCCTCCTGGCCCAGGCCATGGGGGTGGCCCTGGGCCCCACGGGGGCCATCGCCACGGACGAGGAGATGCGCACCAACCTGGAAGGGGTCTACGCCGCCGGGGATGTGGCGGAAAGCTTCCACCGGGTGCTTGGGCGACCCTACTGGTTGCCGCTTGGAGACGTGGCCAACAAGCACGGGCGCACTGCGGGGGCGGTCATCGCCGGCAAGAAGGCCCGCTTCCACGGGGTGGTGGGCACGGCCATCTTCAAGGCCTTCGGCCTGGCGGTGGCCACCACCGGGCTCTCCCTGGAGGCGGCCCTGAAGGAGGGCTTCCGCGCCAAGAAGGCCTTCATCCAAAGCCGCGACGGGGCCCACTACTACCCGGGAAGCCAGCCCCTCTGGGTGGAGCTGGTCTACGAGGAAGGGACGGGAAGGCTCTTAGGCGGAGCGGTGGTGGCCAAAGGCCACGGGGCCTTGCGCATCGACGCCCTGGCCGCCCTCCTGCACCAGGGGGGCACGGTGGAGGACCTTCTAGCCCTGGACCTGGCCTACGCCCCACCCTACAGCCCCGTCTGGGACCCCCTCCTCATCGCCGCCCAGCAGGTGCGCTAGACACCTCGCCGGGGCCCAAGCCCCGGCGAGGGCGCCAAACGGGGTATGGGCAAGCTGCCTCCGCTCCTGCCCAAGGGGTCGTCTACGCGGGGGAATCCTCATTTTGGTGTAGTCAAGACCGGGACACACCGCCTTTGGGTGTGAATCTTTTGGCCTTACACACTACACTGGAAGCCTTCCCGCCTCCAGACTAGCACCTGGGAGGTGCAAGGTGGAACCCTTGAGCATGCTCACCCCGGAGATGCGGCAAGAGGCGGAGGCCCTGCGGCGCGAGTGGGAGACCAACCCCCGCTGGAAGGGGGTCCGGCGGGACTACCGCCCCGAGGACGTGGTGCGGCTCCGTCCCAGCGTGATGGTGGAGCACACCCTGGCCAAGCGAGGAGCGGAGAAACTCTGGCGGCTCCTCCACGAGCGCCCCTACGTGCACACCTTCGGGGCCTACACCGGGGCCATGGCGGTGGAGATGGTGCGGGCCGGCCTCGAGGCCATCTACCTCTCCGGCTGGCAGGTAGCTGCCGACGCCAACCTGGCCTGGCAGACCTACCCCGACCAGTCCCTCTACCCCTACAACTCCGTGCCCCAAATCGTGAAGCGCATCAACAACGCCCTGATGCGGGCGGATATGATTGAGCGCGCCGAAGGCAAGGTGACCCGGGACTGGTACGTGCCCATCGTGGCCGACGCCGAGGCGGGCTTCGGTGGGGTCCTGAACGTCTTTGAGCTCACCAAGGCCATGATCGAGGCGGGGGCTGCCGGCATCCACTACGAGGACCAGCTGGCCTCCGAGAAGAAGTGCGGCCACCTGGGGGGCAAGGTCCTGGTGCCCACCTCCCAGCACATCCGCACCCTGCAGGCCGCCCGCCTGGCGGCGGACATCATGGGCGTGCCCACGGTGATCATCGCCCGCACGGACGCCGAGGCCGCCACCCTGATCACCAGCGACATCGACGAGCGGGACCGACCCTTCATCCTGCCCGGGGAGCGCACCCCCGAGGGCTTCTACCGGGTCCGGAACGGGATTGAGGCGGGCATCGCCCGGGCCCTGGCCTACGCCCCTTACGCCGATGTCATCTGGATGGAAACCTCCAAGCCCGACCTGGAGGAGGCCCGGAAGTTCGCCGAGGCGGTGAAGCGGGAGTTCCCCGATAAGCTCCTCGCTTACAACCTCTCCCCCTCCTTCAACTGGAAGAAGTTCCTGGACGACGAGACCATCGCCAAGTTCAACCGGGAGCTGGGGGAGATGGGCTACAAGTTCCAGTTCATCACCCTGGCGGGCTGGCACACCGTGAACTACTACACCTGGGAGCTGGCCAAGGACTACAAGGCCCGGGGCATGCCCGCATTCGTGGAGCTCCAGCAGAAGGAGTTCCTGGCCCAGGCCCAAGGTTTCACCGCCGTGAAGCACCAGCGGGAGGTGGGTGCCGGCTACTTCGACGAGGTGGTCCTGGCCCTCACCCAGGGAGAGGCCTCTACCCTGGCCCTTAAGGGCTCCACCGAGGAGGCCCAGTTCAACGAACCCGTGCACTAGGCTTAGCGGGAAGCCTGCTCTGCCGTCCTCCAGGTATAGGGGGCGGCAGGTTCCTTTTTTCTGTAGTAGACCGAAGCCACACCAAACTGATATAGTGTAATCACCATGCCAGAAGCCAATACACCCTGGCTACGCTACCTGGAAGACCTCCGTCCCCATCTCCGGGGCCGGGACCACCGGGGCAAGCGGGGCTCCCTGCGCTGGCTCGAGGCCCTTATGGCCGAGCGGGGGGGCAAGGCCGGCACCGTGCGCAACATCCTCTACAAGGACCTGGGAAGCCCTGAGGAGAAGGAAAGGCTTTACGGGGTCATCGCCGACCTGTACCAAGAGGCAGGCCTCCCACCCCCCCCTCCCCCAGCGGAGCTTTTCCTGGAAAGCGCCCGCAAGACCCTGGGCCGGGACAAGCGCCGCATCTTTCGCCGCTTTCTCAAGGAGCTGGAAGCCGGGGGGAGGCCTCAGATGGTGGTGGTGGGGGGGCCGGCCACGGGGAAAGGGGTCCTTTTGGGGGCCTTGAGCCGTGCCCTTTCCGCCCTGCCTGGCAAGGAACCCTTTCTCCTTAACCTAGGGGGGGAGCTGGCCCAGGCCTTGGTCCCCTTGGCCGAGAGCTTGGGGGCAGGGGAGGAGATGCGGTCCCTTTTGGCCCAGCTTTCCCCCACCCAGCCCTACATCCTGCAGGGGGCCTTGGAACAGGAGGTCTTGACCCTTTTGGCCCGGGGCCTGAACCGGGAAGGCCGTCCCCTCCTCCTCCGAGCCGAGGTGGAGGGGACCCTCGAGGGCCTCCCCTTAAGGGGTCCGGACGGCACGCACAAGGGCCTCGCCGCCTGGCTGGAGCCTTTTTTGAAGGGGCTCAGCATCCCCTACCTGGCTGCTTTGAGCGAGCCGCCCCCCACCCTGCCCTACCAGCCCCTCTCCCCCCCAAGCCGCGAGGAGGCCCGGCGCTTCGTGCGGGAGAGGCTCCCCCACCTGCCCCCGGAAAGGCTGGAGGCCCTGGTGAACCAGGCGGGGCGCAACTTTGGGGAGCTTTCCCGCTTGGTCCTCCTGGAAGCCGCCAAGCACGATCCCAAAACCCCTTTGCAGGACGACCCTGCCCTCAAACCCCTGCTCCTGGCCCTCGCCGCCTTCAGCCCCGAGGCCGATCCCGCCTTTCCCGCAGAGCTCTTGGAAAAGGCCCTGGGCAAGCCTCTGGAACGCCTTTCCCAAGCGGAAAGGGCCCTTTTGGACTGGGTGGGGGAAGGCCTGGTGCGCCCTGCCCTGAGAAGCCTCCTCCCCCAGGAAGCCCCCAAGGAACTCCACCGCCTGGCCCTCGCCTTCTTCCCCAAGGAGAACCTTTTCCGCAAACTGCACCACGCCTACAAGGCGGGGGAAACCCGGATTCTTTTGGACCTCCTGCAGGAGGATCCCGCCCGGCTCGCCCTCCTTCCCGGGCTCTGGCAGGAGGCCCAGGCCTGGCCCCGGGAGGACCTCGAGGCCCTGGCCGGGGTGGTGGTGCGCTATCGGGCGGTCTTGGGCCAGTACGCCCATCCCGAGGCGGAGGAAGCCCTCAGGGTGCTCTCGGAAGCCCCAAACCCCTCCTTGCGCACCTGGGCCCGCATCAAAAGGGCGGAGGCCAAGGCGGACGCCGCCCTTTACAAGGAAGCGGAGGAGCTTCTGCCCCCCAAGGAGGACCTCAAGCTCCTGGACGATACCGCCCAGGCAGAGGGGCTTTTGGTGATGGCGGCGGTGGAGCGCTGGAAGGGGGACTACGAACGAGCAGCCCGCTTTGTGGAAGAGGCGGAAGGCCTCCCCATGGCCCCCTTCCTGCGGGATCGGGTGCAACTGTGGCGAGGCTTGGTGGCCAAGGACCTAGGGCGCTATACCGAAGCCCTAACCGCCCTGGCCCAGGTGGGCCATGACCCCCTGCTCCTGGGCCGCGCCCGGTACCAAATGGGGGATCTCCTCATGCGCCTGGGACGTCTGGAGGCCAAGGAGCGAATGGAGGAGGGCCTGAAGGCCCTAGAGGAAGCGGGCGCTCCCAAGGACGAGGTGGCCCGGGTACGGGCCCGCTACGCCACCCTCCTGCGGCGCCTGGGCCTTTACAAGGAGGCGGAAAGCGCCATCCGCAAGGCCCTCGACGAGGCGGAAGATCCCTTCACCCGGGCGCGGGTGGAGAGCGAGGCGGGCATCCTAGAAGTGGCCCGGGGGCGCCCTTTCGAGGCTCTGGCGCTTTTGCAACGGGCCGAAACCTACTTCCGCCACACGGAGGAGAGGCCCAAGGAGGCCCGCTACCGCCACCTGCGCACCCTTTTCCGCCTGGGAGCAGCCTACCTCCTCCTGGAAGCGGGCCAGCCCTACCGGGCCCCCTTCCTGGGGGGCCTCGAGGCCCCCACCGCCCGGCGCCTCCTAGAACATCTCCTGCGGGAGATCCCCGAGGAGGCCACGGACCGCTACACCGCCCTCCGCCTGGATACCGCGAGCCTGCTTGCCCTCCTTCTCCCCCCTACCGAGGGCAAGGCCCTGCTCAAGCCCCTGTTGGACTTAGACAACCCCTACCTCCGGGCCCAAGCCCGCCTGGGCTACGCCGAGGCCCTGGTCCGGGAAGGGAGCCTAGGGGAGGCCTTGGCCCAGATCGTGGCCCTCCCTCGCCTGGAAGACCCCGGCCTCCTGGCCCAGGCCCGGGCCGTGGAGGTCCTAGCCCTCCTGGGCCTGGGGGAGAAGGAAGCCGCCTGGCATAAGCTTTCGGAGGTGAGGCAAAGCCCTCTCCCCGAACCCTTCCGCTTCCAGCTGGGCCGGGCTTTGGGCCGCTTCTGCCCCGAGCTGCAAAGGCGCCTTCCCTCCACTCCCCTGGCCCTCCCCGAGGCCTTGGGCTTCCTCCTGGCAAATCCCGACTAAATCACTATACTTTAGGGGGTGGAGGGGTTATACTCTTACTGCGAATGGGTCGCAGTAAGAAGCTGACCCGGCATCAGGAGGCAAAAGCATGAACCAGCTGGAAATCCGCGACCTTTGGGCTTCCATCGACGGAGAGACCATCCTCAAGGGCGTGAACCTGGTGGTCCCCAAGGGCCAGGTGCACGCCCTCATGGGCCCCAACGGGGCCGGCAAGAGCACCCTGGGCAAGATCCTGGCGGGGGACCCCGAGTACACGGTGGAACGGGGGGATATTCTCCTGGACGGGGAAAGCATCCTGGATCTCTCCCCGGACGAGCGGGCGAGGAAGGGCCTCTTCCTGGCCTTCCAGTACCCCGTGGAGGTGCCGGGGGTCACCATCGCCAACTTCCTGCGCTTGGCCCTGCAGGCGAGGCTTGGCCGGGAGGTGGGGGTGGCGGAGTTCTGGGCCAAGGTGAAGCGGGCCCTGGAGCTTCTGGACTGGGACGAGGGCTACCTCTCCCGCTACCTCAACGAGGGCTTCTCCGGCGGGGAGAAGAAGCGCAACGAGATCCTCCAGCTTCTGGTGCTGGAGCCCACCTACGCCGTCTTGGACGAGACCGACTCCGGCCTGGACATCGACGCCCTCAAGGTGGTGGCCCGGGGGGTGAACGCCATGCGGGGCCCGAGCTTCGGCGCCCTGGTCATCACCCACTACCAGCGCCTCTTGAACTACATCGTCCCCGACCGGGTCCATGTGATGATGGACGGGAAGGTGGTGGCGGAGGGAGGTCCCGAGCTGGCCCTGGAACTGGAAGCTAAGGGCTACGAGTGGCTCCGGGAACAGGTAAAGGAGGGAGCATGAGCGAGGTGGACCTGAAGACTCTGGGGGAGGAGTACAAGTACCACTTCGTGGACGAGGTCAAGCCGGTCTTCGTGGCCGAGCGGGGCCTTACCCGGAGGGTGATCGAGGCCATCAGCTACCACAAGGGCGAGCCCGAGTGGATGCTGAAGTTCCGCCTGCGGGCCCTGGAGATCTTCCAGAAGAAGCCCATGCCCACCTGGGGCCCCGACCTCTCGGGCCTGGACCTGGACCACCTGGTCTACTACGTGAAGCCCGCGGAGGTGCGGGACGCCAAGAGCTGGGAGGAGATCCCCGAGGAGATCCGCCGGACCTACGAGCGCCTGGGCATTCCCGAGGCCGAGCGCAAGGTACTCGCCGGGGTGGGGGCCCAGTACGACTCGGAGATGGTCTACCACCGGGTGAGGGAGGAGCTGGAGCGGCAGGGGGTCATCTTCGTGGCCATCGAGGAGGGGATGAAGAAGTACGAGGACCTCTTCAAGGAGTACTTCGCCAAGGTGGTCCCCCCCGAGGACAACAAGTTCGCCGCCCTGAACTCCGCCGCCTGGTCCGGAGGTTCCTTCGTCTACATCCCCCCCGGGGTCAAGGTGGAGCTTCCCCTGCAGGCCTACTTCCGGGTGAACACCCCCGAGTTCGGGCAGTTTGAGCGCACCCTGATCATCGTGGACGAGGGGGCGGAGGTACACTACATCGAGGGGTGCACCGCCCCCATGTACTCCACGGAGAGCCTGCACACCGGGGTCATTGAGATCGTGGTGAAGCGGGGAGCCCGGAGCCGCTACACCACCATCCAGAACTGGTCCACCAACATGTACAACCTGGTGACGCAAAGGGCCCTGGTCTACGGGGATGCCTTCCACGAGTGGCTGGACGGCAACCTGGGCTCCAAGGTCACCATGAAGTACCCCTCCAGCTACCTCCTGGAACCGGGGGCCCGCACGGAGATCCTCTCCATCGCCTTCGCCAAGACGGGGCAGCACCAGGACACCGGGGCCAAAATCATCCTGGGAGCCCCCCACACCTCGGGCACCATCGTTTCCAAGAGCATCTCCAAAGGGGAGGGTCGGGCCAGTTACCGGGGCCTGGTCAAGGTGCTGGAGGGGGCCAGGGGGGCCAAGGCCAACGTGGAGTGCGACGCCCTCCTCATCGACCCGGAAAGCCGCACCGACACCTACCCCTACATCGAGATCGAGGAGGACACCGCCCACGTGGGCCACGAGGCCACGGTCTCCAAGATCAACGACGAGCAGATCTTCTACCTGCAGACCCGGGGGCTCAAGGAGGACGAGGCCGCGGCCCTCATCGTGCGGGGGTTCATCGAGCCCATCGCCAAGGAGCTCCCCCTGGAGTACGCGGTGGAGCTCAACCGGCTCATCGAGCTGGAGATGGAGGGCTCCGTAGGCTAAGGAGCGTCCCTCTGGGGGTGGGGCCTTAAGGCCTCCCCCCTTCCCACGCAAGGAGGCAGGATGCAAGTACTGGACAAAACGCAGGTGGAGGCCCTCTCCCAGGCCTTGGGCGAGCCCGCCTGGGTGCTAGAGAAAAGGCTGAAGGCCCTCGAGGCCTTCGCCCGCCTCCCCTATCCCAGCAAGAAGGACGAGGCTTGGCGCTACACGGATCTCTCCGAAGCCCCCTTGGAACAAGGGGTGGAAACCCCCAAGGGGCTTAGCCTCTCCCGGGATGAGCTTCCCGAGCTGGTGAAGCGCCGCCTGGAGAAGACCGATGTTTCCGGCTTTCTGGTCTTCGTGGGCCCGGATTTGGTTTACGCCGAGGTGCCCGAGGAGCTCCGGCAGAAGGGCCTGGTCTTCACCAGCCTGGCCGAGGCCCTCAAGACCCACCCCAGCCAGGTGGAAGCCGCCCTCTTCCAAGGGGTGTACACCGAGGACAAGTTCGCCGCGGAAAACTCCGCCTTCTTCACCCATGGGGCCTTCCTCTACGTGCCCGCGGGGCTGGAGGTGGAAAAGCCCCTGGGGGTCTTCAAGGTGGTGGAAGGGGGTAGGGCTTCGGCAGGGCGGAGCCTCCTTTTCCTGGAAGACAACGCCAAGGCCGCCTACATCGAGGAGTACCTCTCCTTAGACCTCCCCCCTACCCTCCACCTCTCCGCCACGGAGATGGTCCTAAGGCCGGGGGCCCACCTGCGCCACGCCCACGTGCAGACCTTCGGCGAGGGGGTGTGGCACTTCCACCGGCAACGGGCCCTTCTGGAGCGGGACGCGGGCCTCAACGACCTGGTGGTGAACCTGGGCGGGCGCTACGCCCGGAGCGAGGTGGCGTCGGAGCTCCTGGGCCCAGGGGCGGAAAGCGAGATGCTGGGCCTCTACTTCGGCCACGGGCGGCAGCACTTTGACCACTACACCCTGCAGCACCACGTGGAGCACCACACCCGAAGCGACCTCCTCTACAAGGGGGCGGTGAAGGACGAGGCCCGGGCGGTCTTCTCCGGCCTCATCCGGCTGGAGCGGGGAGCCCAGAAGACCGACGCCTACCAGGCCAACCGCAACCTCATCCTCTCCCGCACCGCCAGAGTGGACTCCATCCCCCAGCTGGAGATCGGGGCCAACGACGTGCGCTGCACCCACGGAAGCACCACCGCCCCCGTGGACGAGATGCAACTCTTCTACCTGCAGTCCCGGGGCCTGCCCCGCACCCTGGCCCAGGAGCTTTTGGTCAAGGCCCACCTGGCGGACGTCCTCGGCCGCATCCCCCTAAAGGCCCTCCGGGCCCACATCGAGGCGGTGATCGAGGAGAAGGTGCGCATCTAGGCCATGTGGACCCCGGTAGCCCAGCTCGGCGAGTTCCAAAATGGCCGCCTGGTGGTGCGGCGCCCGGAGCACAAAAAGCCCATCCTCCTCCTCTTTACGGGGGAGGAGGTCTTCGCCCTGGAGGACGTCTGCACCCACGACGACGGCCCCCTGCACGAGGGAGAACTGGAAGACGGCAAGATCGTCTGCCCCCGGCACGGGGCCCGCTTTGACCTCAAGACGGGCCGCCAGACCCTCCCTGCCCCCAGACCCGTCCGGGTCTTCCCCGCCAAGCTGGAAGGGGACACGGTCCTTCTGGACCTCTAATACCACCCCACGGGGGCGAAGTCCCCGTGGGGGCCCCAGTGATACCACCCCACGCGGACTTTGTCCGCGCGGGGGCCTCGGTGAAAGGGCATCCAAAGCCCCCGCCAGGTGAGGGGAGGGAAAGGTTCAACAGCGAGGGGTAGTTGAAGGCAACCGCAGGCCTCGAGGCCTGCGGTTGCCTTTTACCCTTGACACGGATCCCCTCAGGGGTTAGGGTAGGAGTACCCACCCCCCCTGGGGTGGGTGGAGGTCAGAATGGTAAAGCTGAGAGTGGAAGGCATGACCTGCAACCACTGCGCCATGGCGGTGCAGAAGGCCCTCCAGAAGGTGCCCGGCGTGGAGAAGGCCGAGGTGAGCCTGGAGCGGGCCGAGGCCCTGGTGGAGGGCCAGGCGGACCTCGAGGCCCTGATCCGGGCGGTGGAGGAAGAAGGCTACTGGGCTGCCCTGGCGGGTTAGGTCCATGCCCCACGACCACCTTCACCTGGACCCCAAGGTGCGGGAAGAGGCCAAAAGGCGCCTTCTCTCCGCCAAAGGCCACCTGGAGGGCATCCTGCGCATGCTGGAAGACCCCCACGTCTACTGCGTGGACGTGCTGAAGCAGCTGAAGGCGGTGGAGGGCGCTTTGGACCGGGTGGGGGAGATGGTCCTAAGGGCCCACCTCCGGGACCACGTGGCCACCGCCCACGAGCGGGGGGACGTGGAGGAGATCGTGGAGGAGCTGATGGAAGCCCTCAAGTACCGTTAGGAGGTAATCCATGCGCCTTTTTACCCTGCTGGTAGCCCTTTTCCTGCCCGCCTTGGCCCAGCACGTCCATACCCCGGTGGGGGATGCCGGAGAAAGGGCTTTCCTCTCGGGCATGATCGCCCACCACGAGGGGGCCCTGGAGATGGCCCGCTACGCCCTGGAAAAGGCTAAGGACCGGGAGGTGCGGGCCTGGGCCGAGGCCATCCTCAAGGAACAGGAGCGGGAAATCGCCCTCATGCGGAGCTGGCTCCCCAGCCTGGGCGGGCTGGACCAAGCCGCCTACGCCGCCATGGGGAAGGAGATGGCGGCCATGCTCCAAGAGCTCAAGAGGGCCAAGGACCCTGACCGGGCCTTCGTGGAGCTCATGCTCCTGCACCACAAGGGCGCGGTGGAGATGGCCCTCGCCGTGCTCCCCACCGCCAAGGATCGGCGGGTCTTGGACCTGGCCCGGGATATCATCCTGGCCCAGGCCAAGGAGATGCACGCCTTTAGGCTATGGCTCTTGAGGCAAAGGTAAAAGTCAGGGGCATGACCTGCGCCTCGTGCGTGGCGCGGGTGGAAAGGGCGCTCCAGCGCGCCCCTGGGGTGGAGGAGGCCCGGGTCAACCTCGCCACCGAGGAAGCCTTTTTGCGCCTCCAGGAAGGCGTGGACCTCAAAGAGGTACTGAAGCAGGTGGAGGAGGCGGGCTACGAGCCCGTGGTGGCCCGGGCGGAGATCCCCATCCGGGGCATGACCTGCGCCGCCTGCGCGGCCCGGGTGGAAAGGGCCCTGAAGGGGCTACCCGGGGTGCTTGCCGCCCACGTGAACCTGGCCACGGAGAAGGTCTCCTTGGAGTACCTCCCGGACACCGTGACCCTCCCCCGCCTGCACCAGGCCATCCGGGAGGCGGGGTACGAGCCCCTGGAGGTAGCCCAAGAGGAGAGGAAGGCCCCCGCTTACCCCTTGGATCTCCTCATCGCCCTGCCCTTTGCCTTCCTCACCCTTCTCCTCGCCATGGGGCCCATGCTCCTTCCCCTTCCCCACGTTCCCCCACTCCTCCAGGTCCTCACCGCCCTCCCCGTCCTCTACGCGGGCCGGCGCTTCTTCCGCCAGGCCCTGGCGGAGATCCGGCACCGTTCTCTGGGCATGAGCACCCTGGTGGCCCTGGGGGCAGGAAGCGCCTACCTCTACTCCTTTTTGGTCCTGCTCTTTCCCACCCTTTTCCCCGAGGAGGCCCGCCATCTCTACCTCGAGGCGGGGGCGGTGATCCTGGCCCTGATCCTTTTGGGCAAGCACCTGGAGGAAAAGGCCAAGGGGAAGGCCTCAGAGGCCATCCGCAAGCTCCTTTCCTTACGGCCCAAGACCGCCCGGGTGGTCCAGGAGGGGGAGGAAAGGGAGATCCCCGCTGAGGCCCTTATCCCTGGGGATCTGGTGCGGGTCCTCCCTGGCGAGCGCATCCCCGCCGATGGGGTGGTGGTGGAGGGCTTCAGCCACGTGGACGAGGCCATGCTCACCGGGGAGCCCCTCCCCAAGGCCAAGGGGCCGGGGGATGAGGTGGTGGGGGGCACGGTGAACGGGGAAGGTCCCCTCCTCATCCGGGTAAGCCGGGTGGGCGAGGCCACGGTCCTGGCCCAGATGGCCCGCCTGGTGGAGGAGGCCCAGGCCTACAAGCCCCGGGTGCAGGAGGTGGCGGACCGCATCGCAGGCATCTTCGTGCCCATTGTGCTCCTCATCGGCCTTTTCACCTTCGGCCTCTGGCTCCTTTTGGGGCCTGGCCTCTCCTACGCCTTCGTGGCCCTTCTTTCCGTGCTCCTCATCGCCTGCCCCTGCGCCATGGGCCTGGCCACCCCGGCGGCCATCGCCGTGGCCACGGGGCGGGCGGCGCAGATGGGCCTCCTCTTCCGCAAGGGCCAGGCCCTGGAAAGCCTCGCCCGGGCGGATACCGTGGTCCTGGACAAAACCGGGACCCTGACCCAGGGGAAGCCCACCCTCACGGAAACCCTTGGGTTTGCCCTGGACCCCAAGGAGGCCCTGCGGCTCGCCGCCGCCTTGGAAAGGGAAAGCGAGCACCCCCTCGCCAAGGCGGTTTTGGAAGCGGCTCAGCACCTCCCCCTACCCGAGGCCGAAGGGGTGCGGGCCCTGCCCGGGGAGGGCCTCGAGGGGGTGGTGGAGGGCCGGAGGCTTTACCTGGGGGGTCCGGCCCTCATGGAGCGGCTCGGGGTACCCCTTCCCCGGGAGGCCCAGGCGCTTTCCCAGAAGGGCTACACTCCCCTTTACCTGGCGGATGGGGAGAGGCTTTTGGCCGCCTTTGGGGTCTTTGACCCCCCCAAGCCCGAGGCGGGGGAGGTGGTGGCGGCCCTGAAGCGTCTGGGCCTCAAGCCCGTCCTCCTCACCGGGGACCACCCCATCCCGGCCAGGCGGGTGGCCGAGGCCTTGGGCATAGGGGAGGTGCTGGCCGGGGTGCGCCCTGAGGGGAAGGTGGAGGCCATAAGGCGCCTCCAAGCGGAGGGGCGGAAGGTAATCTTCGTGGGGGACGGCCTCAACGACGCCGCCGCCTTGGCCCAGGCGGACGCAGGGGTGGCGGTGGGCACGGGCACGGACATCGCCATCGAGGCCGGGGACGTGATCCTCCTTTCCCCAAACCTCTTCGGCCTGGTGAACGCCATCCTCCTCTCCCGCCGCGCCTTGCGCACCATCTACCTCAACTTCTTCTGGGCCTTCTTCTACAACGTCCTCCTCATCCCCGTGGCGGCTGGGGCGCTTTACCCCTTCACCGGGCTGCTCCTCAACCCCATGCTGGCCGCCGGGGCCATGAGCCTTTCCAGCCTCTTCGTGCTCACCAACTCCTTGAGGCTGAGGGGATTCCAACCGAAGAGCTTAACTGGAGCTTAACCGGCTCCGGCTAAGGTGAAACGGGAGGTGATGGGTATGTGGTGGTGCGGCAACTGGGGGTACATGGGTTGGTGGGGGCCCTTTTTCGGGCTTCTCTGGTTCGTCCTCCTGGGCCTCTTCGTCTACTGGCTGGTCCGGAGCCTGGTGCCGGAACGTCGGGACAGGGCCCTGGAGATCCTCAAGGAGCGGTACGCCCGGGGGGAGATCGACAAGGAAACCTTTGAGCGCATGAAGCGCGAGCTCGCATGAGGGTTCTCCTGGTGGACGACGACCCAGCCCTCCTCGAGGTCCTGGGGGCCTACCTGAGGGGGGCTGGGTTTGAGGTGCTGGAGGCACAGGATGGGGAAAAGGCCCTGGAGCTTTTTCCCCGGGCCGATCTCGTCGTCCTGGACCTCATGCTGCCCAAGCTGGACGGCTTCAAGGTCCTGGAGGAGGTGCGCCGGGAAAGGCCCGAGCTTCCCATCCTCATGTTGACCGCCAGGGGGGAGGAGGAGGAAAGGGTGAAGGGGCTGGAGCTAGGAGCCGATGACTACGTGGTCAAGCCCTTCAGCCCCAAGGAGGTGGTGGCCCGGGTCAAGGCCCTCCTAAGGCGAGCCGGCCTCAAGGAGGAGCTCAGCTATGGCCCCTTGCGCCTTTTTCCCAAGGAGCGGCAGGCCTACCTGAAGGGCAAGCCCCTTCCCCTTTCCCAGCTGGAGTTCGACCTCCTCCTCACCCTGGCCCAGCACCCGGGCATGGTCTTCACCCGGGAAAGGCTCTTGGAAAAGGTGTGGGGACCGGACTTCCCGGGCATAGACCGGGTGGTGGACGTGCACATCGCCGCTTTGAGAAAGAAGCTCATGGACGATCCGGAAAACCCCCGCTTCATCGAAACGGTACGGGGAGTGGGGTACCGCTTCCGGGAAACCGATGCGCCCCAAGATAGCTTCGCTGATCTTCGCTAAGCTCTTCCTCAGCCACCTTCTGGTGGCCCTCCTGGCCCTGTTCCTCTTCTTCCTCCTGGCGGAGGCCCTGGCCCCCTCCTTCTACCGGGGGCATGTGGAGCGCATGTACCACGCCCTATCCATGATGGGCGGGCTCATGATGGGCGAGGCCTTAAGGCGGGACCTCGAGGAAGGCCTCCGCTCCACCCTCACCACCGCCCTCCTCGCTGCCCTTCCCCTCTCCGTGGCCGGGGCTGCCCTCTCCGCCTCCTTCGCCAGCCTGCGCTTCTCCCGCACCGCCAGGCTTCTGGCCGAGGGAAGCCGCCGCATGGCCCAGGGGGAGTACCGGGTGCGCCTTCCCGTCCTGGAGAAGGACGAGCTGGGGGAGCTGGCCCTCCACTTCAACCGCCTGGCCGAGGCCCTGGAACGGGTGGAACAAAGCCGGGTGGAGCTCATCGGCACCGTGGCCCACGAGCTCAGGACCCCCCTATCTGCCCTGCAAGCCTACGCCGAGGCCCTGGCGGACGGGGTCATGGAGCCCGAAAAAGCAGCGGAAAGGATCCAGCAGGAAGTGCGGGCCATGAGCCGGCTGGTCCGGGACCTCTCCCTGGTTTCCCAGGTGGAGTCGGGGGCGGTGGAACTTCACCCCGAGCCCCTGGAGCCCAAAGGCCTCCTGGAACAGGCGGCGGAACGCTTCCGCCCCGCCTTCCAGGCCAAGGGAGTGGCCCTGGAAGTGGCGGCCCCCTCCTTTCTCCCCCGGGTCTGGGCCGATGCGGAACGGACCCTCCAGGTGCTCGCCAACCTGCTTTCCAACGCCCTTCGCCACACTCCAGAGGGGGGAAGGGTGAGGCTTGGGGCGGAAAGGACAGGCCAGGCAGTGGTCTTCAGCGTGGAGGACACAGGGCCCGGCATCCCCGAGGATCACCTTCCCCGCATCTTTGAGCGCTTCTACCGCATCGACCCCTCCCGCAGCCGTCAAGACGGGGGAACCGGAGTGGGCCTCACCATCGCCAAGAGCCTGGTAGAAGCCATGGGGGGGAGGATCTGGGTGGAAAGCCAGCTGGGCCGGGGAAGCGTTTTCCGCTTCACCCTGCCCCTTTACACAGGCTTAACGGGAAAGGCTTAGGGTGGGAGCCATGAAGAAGCTTCTGGCGCTTGCCCTAGGCGTGGCTTTAGGCCTGGCCCAGACTCCCTCCCCCGAGGCCCTCAAAGGCCTGAAGCCCGAAGAGGCTCTAGCCCTGGCCAAGCGGTGGCGGCAGGAAGGGCAAAGGGTGGTGAGCTACGTGACCCCCGAGGCCTTTTTTTTCGAGTTCCCGGACGGCCGCAAGGCCCAGGTGGCCCTTAAGGACCGCTTCCTTCTGGCGGTGGCCCCTTACGTCAGCCGCACCCACCCCTGCCAGGTCCACTACTTCTCCAGCTGCACCGGGGAACTCCAGGAGGAAGTCTTTGAGGTCCGGGTGCTGGAGGGGGAAAAGGAGGTGCTCAAGACCCAGGTCAAAACGGGGAAGGACGGGTTCTTTGAGCTCTGGCTTCCCCGAAACCGCCGCTACACCCTAGAGATCCGCTGGGGGAACCTGGCAGCCACCGGCTCCGTGGCCACCTTCAGCCAAAGCCCCACCTGCCTTACCAGCCTCCGCCTGGCCTCACGGTAGAACGCCATGCGCCTCTTAACCTTCGCCCTCTTCCTCGGCATGGCCCTGGCCCAAACTCCCTTGGGTCCGGTGCCCACCCGGGATGTTCACGCCCTTTTGTGGCACTCCTCGGGAGCCTTGCTCCTGGGCCATCACGACGGCATCGTTGCCTGGTACAACGCCACTCCCCAGGACCTGGTGCGGCGGGACTGGGACGCCATGAACCTGGCCTGGGGAGGCGAACGCCTTATCGCGTCCGGGCACTGAATCCTTGCGGAAAGCCGTGATCTCAAGCGCTTCCGCGACCTAAGACCTAAGGGCCTTCCCGCCCTGGACCTCCACGCCTATGCCATCGATCCCAGGAAGCCTGAGGTCCACTACACTCTAGAGGCCACCTACGCCCACTTCCGCAACCGGGACGGCGGGCAGACTTGGGCAAAGCTCCCCGCCCGAGGCCTGCCCAAAGCGAGGATGGCCTTCTTCCTGGAGGACCAAAAGGGCCGCCTCTGGGCTTCCCTTATGGGAGCAAGGATGGGGGCGAAAGCTTCCGCCCCATTCCCTCCCCTGACCCCGCCCCGGGACCCCTGGCCCTCTCTCCTTCGGACACCCTGTACCTGGGAGGAAAGCTCAGCCTCTGGCGGCGGACGGAAGCGGGGTGGCGCAGGATCTGGCAGGGAGGGGTGTTGGCCCTGGCGGCCCATCCCCAGGTGGAGGGTTTGCTGGCCTGAGTGGACGAAAGGGGCATCTTCTGGCAGGGGCGCTGGGGGCGCTGAGGGCTATCCCTTCCAGGCCACCCCGGCCACATGGGGGGCCACCAGGGGAAGGGGCAGGGCGAAGGCCTCCGCCTCCACCCGGGCAAACCCAGCTTCCTGGATGAGGGCCAGGGTTTCCCGGTTGGGGTGGCAGCCGTCCCCCAAAAACCCCCATAAGGGGCAGAGGAGGTCCTGGGCCCGGCGCAGGGAAGAGCCCCGGGGGGCTGCCACGTGCTCCAGGAAGACAAAACGCCCCCCGGGCTTCAGCACCCTCCGGACCTCCGCCAAGGCCCGCCTGGGATCCTCTACCGAGCAGAGGACCAAGGTGGCCACCACCGCCTCCACGCTTTCCTCGGGCAGGGGAAGGGCCTCCGCCTGGCCCCAAAGGACCTCCCCGGAAAGCCCCCTAAGCCTTAGGGCCCGCTCCAGGTGGGGGTGAAGGTAGGGGTTGGGCTCGAGGCCAATCCAGTAAACGCCGTCCGGCAGATAGGCCAGGTTAACCCCCGTCCCCGGGCCGATCTCCAAAACCTTCCCCGCCAGGCCTCCCAGGAGTTTCTTCCGCCAGGGTTCGCTCAAGCCCAGGTGCCCACGGGAAAGGGCGGGAAGGAGGGCAGCGAACAACCGAGCCCTTAAGCCCCTCTTAGTCCCCATGACTCCCATGCTAGAGGTTCCAGTAAAGAACCGTGTCCAAAATCCCCAAAGCCACAAAGACGGCTCCTGCGCCCCTTAGAAGGCGGCTTCCCACACGCCGCATTCCCTTAAGGGCCTGGCCCCGGCCCATGCGGGCGAAGAGGAGGAGAAGCAAACCCAGGGGAAAGCCCGTCCCCAAAGCGAAAAGAAGGGGAAAGAGAAACCCAAAGGGCGAGGCCAGGGCCAAGGGAAGGAGAAGCCCGAAGAAGAGCCAGAAGAGGGTGGGGCAGAAGGCCAGGCCGTAAACCCCTCCCAGGGCCAGGGGCCCAAGAAGCCCACCCCACGCCCCCACCCGGGCCACCCAGCGCTCTGGTCCCGTCCAAGCCAGGGGCCAGCGCATCACTCCCAAAAGGCCCAGGCCCACCAGGACCATAAAGGGCCCCAGGGCCAGCCGCACCGGGCGGAAGATGGCCCCGGGGTTGTCCAGGGTCCCGCCCAAAACGAAGAGAACCACCCCGGCGAGCACCAGGTAGGTGAAGGCCTTCCCCAGAAGAAAGGCCAGAAACCTGAGCCAGACCCTTCCCTCGAGGGCGGCTGAAACCAAGTAGGTCAGGGCGCTGGCCCCGGTGGTGATCTGGCAGGGGACGAAGGCTGCTAGGACCCCCAGGAGAAAAGCGGAAAGCCAAGGAACCCCCACCTCCCGCCTCAGGCCATCCACCCAGGGAGCCAAGAGAGCGTACAGGGTGTTGGCCGTTCGGTAAAGGCTTCGGGAAACCTCCTCCAGCAGCCCGCTTCCCAGGGCCAATCCTACCAGGCCTAGGACAACAAGACCAAGCGCCAGCAGCCCTCTTCGCATGCCCACCAGCTTAAGGGCCAAACGTTAAGCGCCGGTAAAACCCCTTTATGCCAGCTTAACAATACCGGCCTAGGGTACAGGTGGAGGTGGATCGTGGGCATGATGGGTTGGGGCAGCATGGGTTTCGGGTGGTTCTTCGGGCTTCTCAACATGCTCCTGGTGCTGGCTCTCTTGGGGCTTCTCCTGTACCTGGGCCTTCGGGCCTGGGAACGGGGAAGCGGGGAGCCGAGAAAGGATGCGGCTCTGGAAGCCCTGCGCCTCCGGTACGCCAGGGGCGAGCTGGACGAGGAAACCTACAAAAGGTTACGCAAGGAACTGGAAAAGGGAGGTGGAGCATGAAACGCTACGGTTTAACTTTAGGAGTTCTGGCCCTTATGCTTTTAGGCCTTGCCCTCACCCAGGGCATGATGGGGGGTTTTGGTCCGGGGATGATGGGTTACGGCCCGCAGTACGGTCCGGGGATGATGGGCTACGGCATGATGGGCGGCCACGGGATGATGGGCATGATGGCGGTCTATCCCCCGGAAGCCCAGCCCATTCCCCAGAAAGAGGTCAAGGCGCGGATGGAAGCCTACGCCAAGCGCATCTACCCGGGGGCACGCCTTCAGGACTTCATGGCCTTCAGCCAAAACTACTACGCCCAAGTGGTGGACGAGAAGGGGCAGGGGCTCTTTGAACTCATCGCCGACCGCTACAGTGGGGTGGTTTCCCTAGAGCCCGGCCCCAACATGATGTGGAACGCCCGTTTCGGTATGATGACCTATTTCACCCCGGCCCCGCCGCGCTACAATCTGGAGGCGGCCCGGAAGCTGGCCGAGGAGTTCCTTGCCGGCTACCTCCCGGGGGCCCGGGTGCTGGAGGGGAGCACCTTCCCCGGCTACTATACCTTTGACTTCGGCCGCAAGGAGGTGGAGGGTATGCTCTCGGTCAACGCCTACACGGGGGAGGTCTGGCTCCACACCTGGCACGGCTTCTTCTTAGGGGAGTGACCCCAGTAAGGCCCCTACCTGGGGCAGCTACCCCAGGTAGGGGCTCGGAATCCTTCCTATACCCCCTCTAAACCGTTCACTGCCGCTTTCACGAAATGCCTTTCTCTCAGGCTCGGCTACACTTTGGGTAGGGAGGGTACCATGACGGACTTAAGGAAAACCCTGAAGACCAGCCTGGCCGAGGCCCGGGCCCGCCTGGAAGCCGCCTTGAAGGAAGAGGGGTTCGGCATCCTCACGGAGATCGACGTTTCCGCCACCCTGAAGGCCCGGTTGGGCCTGGAAAGGCCCCCTTACCTGATCCTGGGAGCCTGCAACCCGAGCCTCGCCGCCAAGGCCCTCGAGGCCGAACCCGATATCGGCCTCCTCCTCCCCTGCAACGTGGTCTTGCGGCAAGAAGGCGAGGAGGTGGAAATCCTGATCCAAGACCCCGAGGCTGCCTTTGCCCTCCTTCCGGAAGGGGTGCGGGCCAAGCTGGGAACCCTGCCCCAAGAAGCCAGGGAGCGCCTGGCGCGGGCCCTGGCCCGGCTCTAACCCCTGGGGATACACTGAGGGCATGGACCTAAGCCACATCCGGGAGGAGTTCCCCCTCATCGCCGAGCACCCTGAGCTGGTCTACCTGGACTCCGCCGCCACCAGCCAGAAGCCCAAGCGGGTCCTGGAGGCCCTAGACCGCTACTACAAGGAGCTCAACGCCAACGTCCACCGCGGGGCCTACCGCCTCTCCGTGGCCGCCACCGAGGCCTACGAGGAGGCCCGGCGCCGCCTGGCCCGCTTCCTCAATGCCGAAGAGCGGGAGATCATCTTCGTGCGCAACACCACCGAGGCCATGAACCTGGTGGCCTACGCCTGGGGGCTGAGGAACCTGAAGGAAGGGGACGAGATCCTGGTCACGGAGATGGAGCACCATGCGGGGCTTGTGCCCTGGCACCTGGTGGCGGGGCTTACGGGGGCAAAGGTCAAGGCCATCCCCCTCACGGAGGAGGGGCGGCTGGACCTAAGCGCCCTGGACGCCCTCCTCACGGAAAGGGTGAAGGTGGTCTCCCTGGTGCACATGTCCAATGTGCTCGGCACCATCAACCCCGTGGCGGAGATCGCCAAAAAGGCCAAGGAAGTGGGGGCCCTGGTGGTGGTGGATGGGGCCCAAAGCGCCCCCCACCTCCCCGTGGACGTGAAGGCCCTGGGGGCCGACTTCTTTGCCCTCTCAGGGCACAAGATGCTGGGGCCCACAGGGGCCGGGGTGCTCTTTGGACGGTACGAGGTGCTGGAGGGGATGATGCCCTTCCTGGGGGGCGGGGAGATGATCCGCGAGGTCCACGTGGACCGCTCCACCTACGCCCCCCCGCCCCAGCGCTTTGAAGCCGGCACCCCACCCATCGCCGAGGCCATCGCCCTGGGGGAAGCGGCCCAGTACCTGATGGAGATCGGCATGGAGCGGGTGTTCGCCCACGACCGGGCCCTTTTGGACTACGCCCTGAAGCGCCTTGCGGAGGTGCCGGACCTGAAGGTCTACGGGCCTATGGGGCCGGACCGGGGCGGGGTCATCCCCTTCACCTTAGGGCGGCTTCACGCCCACGACCTGGCCACCTTCTTGGACGAGGAGGGGATTGCGGTGCGGGCCGGGCACCACTGCGCCCAGCCCCTGCACCGGAAACTGGGCCTGGCCGCCACGGCCCGGGCGAGCTTCTACCTCTACAACACCTTCGAGGAGGTGGACCGCTTGGTGGAAGCCCTCCTCCGCATCCATACCCGGTACCGGGCCTGGCTATAATGAGGGAATCCATGAGCGTCCTTGACGAGCTCTACCGGGAGATCATCCTTAAGCACTACCAAAGCCCCAAGAACTTCGGGGTCCTGCCCCAGGCCACCAAGGTGGCGGGAGGCATGAACCCCTCCTGCGGGGACCAGGTGGAGGTGATGGTGCGGCTGGAAGGGGATACCATCGCCGACATCCGCTTCCAAGGCCAGGGGTGCGCCATCAGCACCGCCAGCGCCTCCATGATGACCGAGCTGGTGAAGGGGAAGAAGGTGGCGGAGGCCCTGGAGCTTTCCCGGAGGTTCCAGGCCATGGTGGTGGAGGGCGCCCCCCCGGACCCCGCCCTGGGGGACCTCCTGGCCCTCCAAGGGGTGGCCAAGCTCCCGGCGCGGGTGAAGTGCGCCACCCTGGCCTGGCACGCCCTCGAGGAGGCCCTAAAGTGAAGCGCTACCCCGCCCACAAGGTCACGCCCCTTCTGGTGCAGTACCCGGACCTGATGGAGGTCTGGAAGGAAGCCGCCCAGGCGGAGCTCTTGCGGGCGGAAACCCAGGATGGGAAAAACTACGTGGTGGTGAAAGACCCAAGCCTCATCGCCCGGCTCAAGGCCTTGGGCGTGGAGGGCGAGCCCGTGGAGGAGGGATGACCCGCGGCCTGGTCTTCCTGCACGCCTTTCCCTACAACCCCCGCATGTGGGAAAAGGAGGTGGCCTACTTCCGGGGGAGGCTTCCGGTCCTCGCCCCCCACTACCTGGGCCTCTCCCTGCCCGAGGCGGCGGAGAAGGTCTTGGAGGAGATGGACGCGGCGGGGATGGAGGAGGCGGTCTTCGTGGGGCTTTCCATGGGGGGCTACCTCATCTTTGAGCTCTGGCGGAAGGCCCCCGAGCGCTTTTTGGGCCTCGTCCTGGCGGACACCCGCGCAGGAGCGGACACGGAGGAGGGCAAAAAAAACCGCTTGGCCCTTAGGGAGCGGGTGCTGCAGGAAGGGGTGGGTTTCCTCCCCGAGGCCCTTCTCCCAAGCCACCTGGGCAAGACCACACAGGAGGAGAAGCCCGAGGTGGTGGCAAGGGCCAAGGCCCTCATCCTCGAGGCCACCCCCGAGGCGGTGGCCGGTAGCCTCCTGGCCCTGGCGGAACGCCCCGACTCCACCGCCCTCCTCCCCGGGATGCGCCGTCCGGCCCTGGTCCTGGTGGGGGAGGAGGATACCCTCACCCCGCCCGAGGAGGCCAAGCGCATGGCCAGGGCCCTGCCCGACGCCCGGTTGCTCATCCTCCCTGAGGCCGGGCACCTGGCCAACCTGGAAAACCCCAAGGCCTTCCGCACGGCCCTTCTCGGCTTTTTGGCCGAGGTGCTCTAAAGGCGGAAGGCCTCCTCGGCCCGCAACACGAGGTCCAGACAGGGGATTAAGGCCTCTTCCCCTTCCTCCTCCGCAAAGCCCTCGGGGGTCCTGCGGTAGAGGGTGAAGCGGCGGGCCTCGAGGTCCACCAGGAGGTACACCTCTAGGCTAGACAGGGTTTCGTAAAGGGCCCGCTTCTCCCGGCGGTCCTGGGCTTCGGTGGCGGGGGAAAGGACCTCCACCACCAAGCACGGAGCTTCCTCATAGTAGGGGTGGGGCGGCCCTGGGGCGCAGACCACCATCACGTCCGGGTAGTAGACCGCCTCATCCCGGATCCTAAGCTTCATGTCGCTCATGTACACCCGGCACCCCTTGGCCCTGGCCGCCTCCAGGAGGCGGGCGGCGATGTTGAGGGCCACCCGGTTGTGCAGGGTGCTGGCCCCGGCCATGGCGTAGAGGCGGCCCCGCAGGTACTCCCGCTTCACCGGGGAACGGGCCTCCTCCTCCAGGTAGGCCTCCAGGCTTAGGGGGAGCTTCCGGGCCAGCATACCCCCATGATGGCCGAGGGTTCGGCCTGCGAGCAAGCCCTGGAAAAACCCCATCCCCCGAGGGCCCTCACTCCGGCTTGGGCTCCCGGGCCATGAGGGCAGAGAGGGCCTTCAGGGGGTCCAGCCCTTCGTAGGCCACCCGGTAGACCGCCTCGGCGATGGGGAGCTCCACCCCGGCCTTCTCCTTCCAGGCCATGAGGGCCTTGACCGCGTAGAGCCCCTCCACCACCCCCCGGTCCTCGAGGCGCTCCAGGGCCTCCCCCCGCACCAGCCTCTCCCCCGCCCCCCGGTTGCGGGAGTGGAGGCTGTAGGCGGTGGCCAGGAGGTCGCCCAGGCCGGAAAGCCCGTAGAAGGTGGCCTCCTCCCCCCCCAGGGCGGTACCGAAGCGCACCATCTCCCTCAGACCCCGGGTGAGGAGGGCTGCCTTGGCGTTATCCCCCAGGCGGAGCCCGTCCACCATCCCCGCCGCCAGGGCCAGGACGTTCTTGAGGGCCCCGCCCAGCTCCACGCCCCGGAGGTCGGAGCTGGTGTACACCCGGAAGGTGGGGCCGGAAAAGAGCTCCTGCACCCTTTTGGCCAGCTCCAAGGGCCCCGCCACCACGCTGGCGGTGGGGAGAAAGCGGGCCACCTCCTCCGCGTGGTTGGGCCCGGAAAGGGCGGCCACGGGGCGGCCCGTGAGGGCGGCGATGACCTGGCTCGCCGTCCAAAGCCCTCCCTCCCGGAAGAAAAGGCCCTTGGTGGCCGAGAGGTACCAGGGGGCCAAGGGGAGAACCTTCAGGGTCTCCTCCAAGGCCTTGGAGGGCAGGGCCACCACGGCCAGCTCCGCTCCCATGAGGGCCTCCTCGGGGTCGGCGGTGGGGTAGAGGTAGGCGGGCAAGGCCACCCCCGGCAGGTAGTCCCGGTTCTCCCGCATGGCCCTAAGGGCCTCCGCCTGCTCCTTGCGCCGGGCGAGGAGGGCAGTGGGCACGCCCCGGCTCGCCAGGAGCACCCCCAAGGCCGTCCCCCAGGCCCCCGCCCCCAGGATGGCCACCTTCATAGGAGGAAGCTCACCTCCCAGGCCTCGTACCAGGCGGCCAGGAGCAGGAAGAGCGCCCCCAAGTAGAAGGCGAGGAGGAGGCCCCTAAGCCCCTTGCGGTACCCCTCCCCCCCCGCGGTCTTGGCCAGGAGCACGAGGCCGCCAAAGGTCACCAGGATGTAGGCCTGGAGCTCCAGGAGGAGGGTGGGAAGGTGGGCGAGGAAGGCCTGCCCCAGGAGGGCCGGGGAGAGGGCGAAGCCGAAGACGAAGTAGCGGAGGGCGTTCAGGAGAAGCGCAGGCACCCCAAAGAACAGGGCGGGCAGAAGCCCGGTGAGGAAGAGGCCCTGGGTGAAGTTCCACTGGAAGATGACCCCGGCGAGGACCAGGATCCCCTTCCCCACTGCCTCTTCAAGCCCGATGGCCTCGAGGGCCCCTCCAAAGAGGGCCTGGAGCGCCCGGGCCATCTCCGGCATCCCGTAGGCCAGGAAGGCCCCCAAGGCGAAGAGGCCATAGAGGAGGAGGTTGGTGAAAAGGTAAAGCCCCCGATAGGCGCGGAGGAGGGAGAAAGCCTCCAAAAGCCAGGCGCGAAAGGGGGAGGGCTGGAGGAGGAGAAAGCCAAAGAAGAGGGAAAGGAGCAAAAACCCCCACCCCGAAGCCGGGTTAAGGAGGTACCCGGGAAGGGCAAGCCCCTCCGGGCGGAAGTAGACCCGCTTCACCTCCCGCCCCTCCAGGACCACCACCACCTCCCCCACCTGCTCCCCCACTGCGGCAGGGAAGAGGACCCGGTTCCCCTCCACCCTGGGGCTATCCAGGTTGAGGGAGAGGCCCTTAGGGGGTGGCGGGAAAAGGGCGTAGCGCTCCAAAAGCCTGGGGGCCTCCTCAGGGGAGGCCCTTAGGACCTCCTCGAGGCGCGGCGAAAGCTTTCCCGCAAGCCAAACCTCCGCCGCCTGGCGGGCCAACTCCACCGAGGAAGAGGCCATGGCCCATGGGAAAAGAACAAGAAGAAAGGCCAGAAGGCGCATGGCCTCAAACCTCCTCCAAGGGCACACCATCCCGGCAGAGGGGGCAGGCTTCGGGAAGGTACTGGGGCACCTCCAGCCGGACCAGGGCCCGGAAGGGGACGCCAAAAGCCGCCTCCCCCCCGCTCCGGTCCACGATGGCCCCCACGCCCACCAGCACGCCCCCGCGGGCCTCTGCCGCCCGGATGGCCTTCCTGACGCTTTCCCCCGTGGTCACCACATCCTCCACCGCCAAAAAGCGCTCCCCCGGATTCACGGTGAGGCCCCGGCGCAGGGTCATGCCCCCTTGCCCGTCCTTCTCGGCGAAGAGGGCCCGGGCCCCCAAGGCCTTGGCCACCACGAAGGAGAGCACCACCCCCCCCAGGGCCGGACCGATGACGAAGTCCACCCCTTCGTCCTCAAAACGCTTGCCCAGGGCCTCCCCCACCGCCTCCGCATAGAGGGGATGCTGCAGAAGGGCAGCGGATTGCAGGAAGACCGGCGAGTGCAACCCCGAGCGCAGGAGGAAGTGCCCTTCCAGGAGGGCCCCCGTCCTGCGGTAGAGCTCCAGGACATCCATCCCCCCTACTCTACCAAAGCCCTATGGAAATCCTCTGCCGCCTGTAAGGCTCCCTCCAGATCCGGCCTGCCCCCCGGATAGAAAAGGGCGCGGCTTGCGGTGTTCAAAAGACCGGGGCCCTTCAAGGGCCTTCCCCCTTGGGCCCCTATGCCGGGGAGGAGGAAGGGAGCGTGGGGAGCCTGTTCCCGCACCGTCAAGACCACCTCCGGGTAGGTGGCCCCCACCACCATGCCCACGCGGCTCCACTCCCCTTCCCGGTATCCCTCCCCCTCCCGGGCCAGGGCCTCCGCCAGGTGGAGGTAAAGGGGCCTTCCCTCCACCAGAAGATCCTGCAAAAACCCCGATCCTGGGTTTGAGGTCTTGACCAGGACGAAAACCGCCCCCTGGCTTTGCCTGGCCGCCTGGAAGAAGGGCGTAAGGGTATCCAGGCCCAGGTAGGGGTTCACGGTGAGGGCGCTTCCGGGAAAGCGCAGGAGGTAGGCTCGGGCGTAAGCCTCGGCGGTGGAACCGATATCCCCCCGCTTCCCGTCAAAGATCACGGGCAGGCCCATGACCCGTGCGGCGCTGGCCAGCTCAAAAAGAAGCCCGAGCCCTTCCGGGCCCAGGGCCTCAAAGAAGGCCAGCTGGAACTTGACCGCAGCCAGCCTGGAAGCCAAGGCCTCGAGAAGCTCCACCGTGTACCGCTTCAAGTGGGCAACGGGCTCACGCCCGTGAAGCTCGGGCCTGGGATCCACCCCGAGGACCAAAGGGGGGCGGGAAAGGGCCAGGAGAAAGTCCATGCCTTCCACTATAGGCCTTGACAACCCCAGGCCTCGGGGCATAGAGTTGCCAGCGTACCGCAAGGAGGGAGTATGAAGAAGCTCATCCTGGCTTTAAGCCTTCTGGTTCTGGCCGCCTGCCAGCAGCAGGCCACGGTGCAACCCCAGGCCCTTAGGGAAGGGGGCCAGACCTACATCGCCATCCTGGAGCCCACGGCCTCGCCCACGCTTCCCGCCCGTTTCTCCGAACGCCTTGCCGCTTTGGAAAGGGCCCACGGCCTTTCCATCCCCGCCGAAGACCGCCTCGAGGCCCTGGGGGCCGTCATCCTCCGCAACCTCACCCCCGCCCAGGCCCAGCGCCTGGCCCAGGACCCCAGGGTCTACGCCCTGACCCTGGACCAGGAGGTGAAGGCCTACGCCCAAACCATCCCCTGGGGCGTGGATCGCATCGGCGCCCCCACCACCACCGCCAAGGGCGCGGGCGTGTCCGTGTACGTGGTGGACACCGGCATCAAGGTGGGGCATGAGGACCTCACCAACCTGATGGGGGGTATGCGGTGGTGAAGTGCCGGGGTAAGTGCCGCACGGCCTACGACGACGACAACGGCCACGGCACCCATGTGGCGGGCACGGTGGCCGCGGTGAACAACAGCGTGGGCGTCTTGGGCGTAGCCCCCGCCGCCGAGCTTTGGGCGGTGAAGGTCCTCTCCGGCTCGGGCTCGGGCTCCATCAGCGGCATCGTCCAAGGCCTCAACTGGGTCATCGCCCACAACAACGGGGGGAAGCCCAAGGTGATCAACATGAGCCTGGGGGGCCGGGGTCGGGACGACCAGGACGGCCAGTACTGCCCCGCCAACCGCTCCACCGATGCCTTCCACAACGCTATCCAGAAGGCGGTCTGCGACCACAACATCACTGTGGTGGTGGCCGCAGGCAACGACGGGGCCGACGCCGCCAACTACGTTCCCGCCGCCTACGACGAGGTCATCACCGTGAGCGCCACCAACAGCCAGGACGACTGGCCCTCCTGGTCCAACTACGGCCCCGATGTGGACCTCGCCGCCCCTGGTGTTGCCATCCTTTCCACCTGGAACTCCTCCACCACCAGCTACAACACCATCAGCGGCACCTCCATGGCCAGCCCCCATGTGGCCGGAGCCGCCGCCTTGGTGCTTTCCCGCTACCCGAGCTACACCCCAGCCCAGGTAAAGCAGGCCCTTCTGCAAAACGCCGAAAGCACCGCCACCTGGAAAAACACCTCGGGGAATCCGCACCCCGAGCCCTTCCTGAACGTTAGAGGATTCTAGCCCCTCCACGAAAACCCCCTGCCCTAAGGCGGGGGGCTGGCTTTTCCCTTGGGAAAAAAGAAAACCCCGATAGGGGGTTGCACCGGCCTGGACCGCGGGGTCTTGAAAGCGCAGGAACGGGCTTGGGTACTCCTTAGAAAGGAGGTGATCCAGCCGCAC